>JBILST010000162.1:0-5352 GCA_044371865.1 Flavobacterium sp. | reverse complement strand
TTTTCCAAAAGTGCTTTCGTGTTCTAATAAAGTGTTGTTGTATTCTGAGATAAATAAGAAAACAAAACCACCAATTAATAAAACTAATGTTGTATAAATTACAATTTGAGTATTTAGGGTAATGATTCGAACTTTTCTATGAACAATGGTTTTGTCAAAAAATTCTAAAACTTGTGTTTTGATTTTTTGATAAAAATTGAACACAATATTATGACCTAACCCACCAAAAATAATTAATATCATAATTATCCATTGCAAGAAATAATCAAAACGAATCGCTTGGTCATACAATCCAGCCGATAAAATAGAAAAGCCAGCATTACAAAAAGCAGAAATTGAATGGAATATTGAAAAGAAAAATTTATTCTCGATAGCATTGTTATCAATAATAGAAGTGTATACAAAAATTGCTCCGACTGCTTCAATTCCAATAGTAAAAAGTACAACATTTAGAGCCGCTCTAAAAACATCTTTTAAGCCATCGTGTGCAATAAAATCTTTTGTATTTAAGCCTTCTTTAAAAGAAGAACTTCCTCTAAAAAAGAAAGCAAAGAAAGACGTAAAGGTTAATATTCCAATTCCGCCCAATTGAATTAAAACTAAAATAATGGATTGTCCTACCACAGTAAAAGCTGTAGAAGTATCTACTACCGCTAAACCTGTTACACAAACAGCACTTGTAGAAGTAAATAATGCATTGGTAAATGTTATTCCGTTTGTAGTGGCACTTGGCAGCATTAACAAAAAACCTCCAGTTAAAGCTAAAATCATAAAACTTCCTACAAAAACAATAGCCGGATTGAAATAAATATCATAAATATGACGTACTAAAACCAAAAGCCTTAATAAGAAATAAAATATAAGCCCCCCTTCTAAAATAGGTTTTACTTTTTGTAGAATATAATCGGATGGAAAATCTAAGTTTAGTATTGAAATTACAAAGCAAGTTAACATAATGCCCGTTAGCAAAACCATATTAGCTAAGGCTACTTTCTTGTTACTTTTATATTTGTAAGTAAAAAACTTAAATGAATTAAAGGCTAATAATCCAATAGAAAGGAGTATTAAACCGATAACATGAGGCGAATTGTAATTTTCTTCGAAGTCATATCCAAAGTCAAAAACAATAAAAAGCAATACGATAATATCAAAAAAGCGATATAAATAATTGAGTAACGATTCTTTCTCCATTTTGGAATAAAATTACTTTTTCAAATCACGACTAATGCTTTCCATTAAAGCACTTCCGCCGTTGTTTAAAATTTCTTCGGCACATTTTTTTCCGAAGTTTTTATAAGAATCAAAAGTACAACTTTTTTTGATTGTATGTTTTTCTTTTCCGTCTAAAGAAAACAGAACGCCTTCAAAATCAATTTTATCTGATGTAAATGTAGCTAAAGCTCCAATTGGAGCTGTACAACCGCCTTCTAAAGTTTTTAAAAATTCACGTTCAATGTGTGTGCAAATTTCTGTTTCTTTATGGTTGAGTTTTGATAACGCTTCTTTACAAAAAACATCATTTTCCATTGCTACCACTACCATTGCTCCTTGGGCTGGTGCCGGAACCATCCAATCTAAATCGATATAATTTTCTGGTTTTAAATTGATGCGTTCTAAACCTGCAGCTGCAAAAACTGCTCCGTTCCAATCATTATCCTGTAATTTTTGCATACGCGTATTTACATTTCCACGTAAATCAACCACAGCATGATTTGGATATTTATTTAACCATTGCGCTTGTCTGCGTAAGCTTCCAGTGGCGATAATTCCATTTGATTTTAAAAAATCTAAATTGCCTTTGTGTACTAAAATATCAAGAGTGTTAGCACGTTCTAAAACAGCAGCTTGCACAATTCCGACAGGTAAAGCAGTCGGAACATCTTTCATAGAATGCACGGCAATATCTACTTGGCCATTCAACATGGCGATGTCTAAAGTTTTAGTAAAAATACCTGTGATTCCTAATTCGTAAAGTGGTTTGTCAAGTAGAATATCTCCTTGAGATTTTACAGCTACAATTTCAGTTTGATAGCCTAAATCATTTAGTTTTTTTTGTACTGTGTGTGCTTGCCAAAGGGCTAATTCGCTATCACGAGTTCCTATTCGGATTGTTTTGCTCATTATTTTGCAACCGTTTCTAATTGGAAAATTTTTTCAATCCATTCAATGCTTTCATCCACCATTGTTTCATCATCTTTTAAATGATTCGCAAAGTGATTCGTGATTTTCTGGATGATTCTAGCGGTAATTAACTCTGCTTGTTCTTCGTCAAAATTAGCTAGTTTTTTTCGTTGAAAGTTTAATTCTCCTTCTTTAATTGTATTCAGTTTTGCTTTTAAAGCATGTATAGTAGGTGCGAATTTACGTTGTTTTGTCCAAGCAATAAATTCATCTTTAATTGTTTCAATAATTGCTTCAGCAGCGGGAATGTGTTTTTTTCTATTTTCCAATGTTTCATCGGTCATTTGCGAAAGCTCATCCATGTGAACTAACGTAACGCCTTTAATGTCTTTTACGTTTTCATTAACATTTTTTGGAATGGATAAATCCAAAATCAACAAAGTTTTTTTTAGATTTAAAATTGCTTTATCAACCGTAGGATTTAAAGCACCAGTTGCTACAACTAAAACATCTGCTTTTTGAATTTCTAATTGTAAATCTGAATATTCTTTTACAATTACGTTTAGTTTTTTGGCAATTTTTTCGGCTTTATCCTTTGTTCGGTTAATTAAAGTAATATGTTCGTGTTTGGAGTGTTTTACTAGATTTTCACACGTATTTCTTCCTATTTTTCCAGTTCCAAAAAGTAAAATGTTTTTAGAAGCAATATCTTCTACATTTTTAAAAATGTATTGTACCGAAGCAAAAGAAACCGAAGTTGCTCCAGAAGAAATCTCCGTATCCGTTTTGATTTTTTTACTGGCTTGAATAACCGCATTTACTAGTCGTTCTAAAAACGCATTCGCTAAATTAAGTTCTTTACTTTGAACAAAAGCATTTTTCAATTGACTTATAATTTCAAAATCACCAAGAATTTGACTATCTAAACCTGTTCCCACTCGGAACATATGAGAAATGGCTTCTTTGTTTTTATATACAAAAGCTACTTTTTGAAAATCTTCAACAGTTCCTTGGCTATTTTCGCAAAGTAATTTGATTAATTGAAATGGATGTTGTGCAAAACCATAAATCTCCGTTCTATTACAAGTCGAAGTAACAATCAAACTCTCCAAACCTTCAGCTTTTGCCTGATGTAATAAATTTAGTTTAGCTTTATCGTCTAAACTAAATTTACCTCTCATTGCGGCATCAGCTTTTTTATAACTTAAGCCAATAGCATAGAAAGTTGGATGTTTCGCAAATGTATTGTTTTCCATGGTTTATACTCTTTCCTAAAAGTTTAACAAAATTATTAGTATGATGTTTATAAAAGTAACGCTTAAAGGACTTTTTATATCGATGAAAGATATTTTATATCTAATTCGTCTTTTTAGCGTTATTTCTATTAAATTTGTTGCAAAATCAAGTGTTTTGAATTTAATTATGTAGAATAATTCTAAATAAGTAATTCGTTTTTGTTTGCAACTATATTCAAAAAAATATCGCTATGGGTTCACAAGAAGAAATAAAAATTGAAAATGATTTTATTTTATATCTCTTTCAAAATGATGGGGATGAAATGTATCGTGTTCAAAAACCTGTAAATCAGGGATATATTCAATTTCATTTTGGTTTAAAAGGAAAAGGTAAATTTATTTTTAATCAAGGAAATTATGCGCTGGATTTAAAAGAAGAAAAGTCGCTTTTGTTTTATAATCCGCAAAAAGAATTACCGCTTAATTTAGAATTAGCGCCACATACTTGGATTGTTTCGGTAATTATTTCCATAAAAAAGTTTCATGGTTTGTTTTCATCCCAAGCAGAACATATTCCGTTTTTGAGTGAAGATAATAAAGATAAGAAATACTACAAAGAGAATGATATCAGTCCGTCAATGGCAATTGTGTTGAGTCAATTGTTTCATTACAACCTTAATTCGTTCATTAAAAATTTATACTATAAAGGAAAAGGATACGAATTGTTGAGTTTGTATTTTAATCGTTCCGAAGACCCAAATGCCGAACAATGTCCGTTTTTAATAGATGAAGAAAATGTATTAAAAATTAAAAAAGCTAAAGAAATTATGATTTCTAACATGGCTGAGCCACCAGGATTAGAAGAATTATCAGAGCAAGTGGGATTAAGTTTGAAAAAATTAAAAATGGGTTTCAAACAAATTTATGGAGACACTGTTTATGGATTTTTATTTGAATACAAAATGGATTATGCCCGCCAATTGCTTGATAGTGGTTCCTATAATGTAAATGAAGTAGGTTTAAAAATCGGATACAGCACAGGAAGTCATTTTATTGCCGCTTTTAAAAAGAAATTTGGGACAACACCAAAAAAATATTTAATGAATTTGAACACGAATGTATAAAATCACTTGATATCAATTTCGTATATCAAACTATAAATAAAAAAATGATAATTTGAAAAGTAAGAAAACCAAATTAATTACTTTTATAAAAAAAACAATTGCCACATGAAAGGAGTATTATTAGTAAATTTAGGATCACCAGAAAGTCCAACAGCAAAAGATGTTAAGCCTTATTTAGATGAGTTTTTAATGGATAAATACGTAATAGACGTTCCGTTTTTATTACGTGCTTTATTAGTTAGAGGAATTATTTTGCAAACGCGCCCTAAAAAATCAGCGGAAGCTTATGCTAGAATTTGGACGGATGAAGGTTCTCCTTTAATCGTAATTTCTAAAAAAATGCACCAAAAGGTAAAGCAAATGGTTGATATTCCAGTAGCTTTAGCGATGCGTTATGGAACTATAACTATTCAAAAAGGATTGCAAGAATTAAAAGATCAAGGTGTTAACGAAGTAATGCTTTTACCATTGTATCCGCAACATGCTATGGCTTCTACTACAACTATTTTAGTTTTGGCGGAAGAATTACGTCAGAAACATTTTCCAGAAATGACCATTACAAATGTTCCTGCGTTTTATAATAAACCTGATTTTATTCAGGCTTTAGCGAATTCTATTAAAAAACATTTAGAAGGATTTGATTACGATCATTTGTTGTTTTCATATCACGGAATTCCAAAACGTCATATTCGCAAAACAGATGTAACAAAATCACATTGTAAAATTGATGGTTCTTGTTGTAACACACCTTCTCCAGCGCACGAATTTTGCTACCGTCATCAATGTTATGAAACGACCAAACAAGTAGTAAAATTATTAGGAATTCCAGAAGGAAAATACAGCCAAACTTTTCAATCGCGATTAGCAGGTGA
>JBILST010000090.1:0-8302 GCA_044371865.1 Flavobacterium sp. | reverse complement strand
TTTCTTTGGAACGCACGATCCTACAACCTTAAATAGACAAGGTGCCGATGTTGGAACCCAATATAGAAGTGAAATTTTCTATCATTCAGAAGCTCAAAAAACAAAAGCAGAAAATTACATTCAACTATTAGAAAAAGAAAAATTGTATGATAAAAAGATCGTAACCAAAGTTTCTTCGGCTACTGAATTTTATCTAGCAGAAGAATACCATCAAAATTATTATAATCAAAACTCGAGTCAAGGCTATTGTCAAATGGTGATTGCGCCGAAATTAGAAAAATTACGCAAGTATTATAAATCGAAATTAAAATAGAAGGGAAAAATTGCTATGAACACTACTATTGAAAAAGAAATATTCGACATTATCGGTGACAATCATCAAATGACATCTGTGGAAACACCACTACGTGCTGATGCTTTTCTAAGATCAGATGCTCAAAAAATGGAAGTTATTGAACATCATTTTGAAATTATTATGAAAGAGTTAGGTTTAGACTTAACAGATGATAGTTTGCAAGGAACTCCACATCGTGTGGCCAAAATGTTTGTACAAGAAATTTTTTCAGGATTAAATCCTGCGAACAAACCAAAGGTTTCTGTTTTTGATAATTCGTATCAGTATGATAAAATGTTAGTGGAAGCAAATATTAGTTTTAATTCTACTTGTGAACACCATTTTTTACCTATTGTTGGGAAGGCGCACATTGGTTACGTTTCTTCTGGAAAGGTAATTGGATTGTCTAAATTGAATCGTATTGTAGATTATTATGCTCGTAGACCACAAGTTCAGGAACGTATGATTATGCAAATTTTTAATGAACTGAAAACGGTTTTAGAAACTGATAATGTTATGATTGTTATGGAAGCTACGCATCTTTGTGTTTCGAGTAGAGGTATTAAAGATGAAAGTAGTTATACTTCTACTTTGCAATATGGTGGCGTTTTCAATCAGAAAGAATTTCGTGACGACTTTTACAAAATGATTCACAAAGAATAAATTAAAAGTGGCATTAGTTTTGTATATTCGTTACACAGAATTAATATTTTTAAAATGATACATGATCAAGTTCCTTCGGGAGCAGTTTCTACTAAAAACAATAAAGGAACAATGTTAGTTCTTAGCTTATTGTTTGATGGAATAGGGATGTTGTCTTATGTTATTCCTGTTTTTGCGGAAGTTACAGATCTATTTTGGGCGCCTATTTCAGCACTATTATTGCTTATAATGTTTAAAGGTGCAGCAGGAAAATTAGCATCCATTTTTGGACTTATAGAAGAGTTATTACCTTTTGTTGATGTGATTCCTACTTTTACAATTACATGGTTTTATACCTACGTAATTAAAGGAGGGAAAGACCAATAAAAAAAGAGCTGAATTTTAATTCAGCTCTTTTTTTATTTTTATTTTTTTTATCTTTCTTTTTTATACAAAGTTGCATTATTTGTAAATTTAGAAATCTCAATTTTTGAGTCTCCTAGTAATTCAATTTCACTTTTACCAGAAGCTATTAGTGCAAGTTCATCAGTTACATTAATGTAACATTTTGCATAGCTCTCGGTAGTTAATTCTAAATCAGCAATAACTAATTTTTTTGCGGTTAAGATGATGTAATTATCTAATCTAATTTTAGCATTATTTACGTTTCCTTCAATGGTAGCTTGACTTTTTTGATACATGTCAAGTTTTAATTCTGAGCTAGAAAGTAAAGCTTTTAAAACTGCATTTTTACTCAATTCAATGGAGGTATTATCTGCTTTTACATTAATTTCTGCTTCAGCTTTATCATTTAAAATCAAAGCAAAATAATTAGCTTTTACATTTAAAAATGCTCTAGAATTATCATAATTTTTAATGGTGATATTGTCTAATTCTAAATCGGCTAAAGCATGAATAGAACTTTCATTTTTAACAGTAATTAATTTTAATTCAGAAGTGTAATTAATTCTAATAGCAAACTTTTTTTCACCCGTTACTTCTCTTAATGAAGTAACTTTTAATGTACCCGCTACAACTTCATAATTAATAATATCATGTAAATTGTCATCCGCTTCAATTTCAAAAGAAGTCTTATCTGCTTTTACTAAAAAAACTTCAAAATTGTCATTTATTTCAATGTTTTCAAAAGTTGGAATTTCTTTAACAGAAACGGTTACAATTTTAGAACCCTTTATTTTCTCTTTTTTCTGAGCAACTACAAGCGATGTAAATAGTAAAAGTGTAAGCAGAAACGATATTTTTTTTGTCATTTTTTCGAAATTTTTAATATCACAAACATACACAAAATTTATTCCAAAATTATTATTTTAGTAGTTGACATAAAATTTTCTACTTGAAAATGCACAATAACATAAAAGCACCAGTTATAAACTGATGCTTTTTATATTTATATGATTGAATCTATTAAATATACCATAAGGGTAAAAACAAATTCTACGACTTGAATTATTAACTTAATCATGAGAATGAGATTTAGGACTAAATTTAGTCTTGTAAATTTATAAAATGCTTAAAATAAAGCTGTTAATTTAATACTAATTATTTGTTAAATCCGTTAGTTTTTTGAAACGCTTCCACCTGATGATTCTTCTTTGATCACTTTTTTAGGATCTTTTACATATACAATTGAACTTCCGCTAGACGCTTTTGCATTTAAAAGAACTATTGGGTTTACAGTTGTATTACTACCACTTGTTGACTCGGCTGTAATTTCATTTGCTGCTAATTCTTGTGCATTAATTGTGCTTCCACTAGATGAATTTGTTTTTACAATTAATGCTTTTCCCGACAGTGTTATTTCGCTTCCGCTTGAAGATTCACTTTCCACTTTTTCATATTCTAAATCAGTATTAATTGTACTTCCGCTGCTTGTTTTAGCCGTTAAGTTAGTCCCTTTTAAGGTGCTTTTTGAACGAATAGTAGCACCACTAGAAGATTCTAAGCCTTCAATAGTTTTTGTACTTACACGAACAATTGCACTTTCCATTGTATTAATGTTGCCATCAATTTTTACAATTAAAGTTCCATTTTCAACTCTTGTAACAATGTGCTCCATCAAATTGTCATCTACTTCCACTTCTACTTCTGTAGTTGCACTTTGATCTACGATTACTTCAACACCTGTACTGGCGTCAATTTTAGTAAAAGGTGTATTGATGCTTCTTTTTTCGGTTACTACGTTTCCGCTTCCATCAATGCCGTCGCCTAAGTTTAGATTAGCATTACATGATGCAAAAGAGACGGTAATTAAAAGAATAATTAATTTTAGGTTTGTTTTCATTTTATTTCTTTTTAGTGTTGTTAATATCTTTTATCATTTGTTTTTTTACACTATCTAACTTTTCTTGATCTGATGAAATTCTTTCTTCAGTGCTTTTAATAACACCTTCTTTTGCACTTACAACTTTTTTTACCAAAACTCCGTTTTCATCATAGTAGATAGAAGCCGAAGTGTCTCCTGATTCAATTTCTAAACTTACACTATCATCTATTTCTTCTGAAGAACAATTTAAACATCTTACTTTATCAGTTTCAACTTTATAAATTGGATTTTTTGTATCGTATTCGTTCTCATCGAAAAATCCGTAATCACTTCTATCAAAGTTACTAAAACTTTCGTCAGTTTGGAAGATAGTTCCTTTTGGTAAATAAAGATAGATTTCTACTTCCTGACCTCTGAATTTATTTTCAACAGCCGTTAATAAATAATTGTCTAAAATGATGGTATTACCTTCAATTTTATATTCGTATTTAATTTTTTCAGCTCTCTTTTTTGCTTGAGAAGTTGATTTTCCATTGGCTAATTTCTCAATTAACATGTATGGAACAGCTGCATCAGTTTGTTTGATCTCAATACTCACATTGTTTGAATAGATAATTTCATTATCACCTTCATCTTGCGTTATTTTGAAATCATGATTTCTGTAAATGCTTTTCGAATAAAAATCATTGTTTTTGAATTTGATTTTCAAAGTATCTGTTGGTGCAATTGCAATTACTTCTTTTTGAACCGATTTACCATCAAATGCTAATTGTGACGCTTCATTAATTCCCAATGTTATTAATATTCCTACTGTAATAATCCAAACTGCTAGTAAGCTATATTTTACATAGTTTCCAATTGATTTAACATTATTAACCATTAATTTTAATCCTAAAATAAATAAGAAAAATAATGGAATTCCAAATCCTAATAAAAATAGTATTCCTTGTGCCCAAAGTGGTGTTTCTAACCCAATAGGTGTTTGAATGTGATTCAAAATATAGTTCTCTGGCATTGTTGATGAAAATATCATGATAATGCTTGTTATAATGATACCTAGCAATGCTATTGCAGAGAAAAATAAGATAAATGACCCTATTATTTTTGCAAATACTTTGAATATTGTGGTGATAACTTCTTCTATGGATGATCCAATTTTTGAAGCTCCCGTTTTTGCACTATTGGTAATTTTTTCATGATCGATACTACTTATTTTCGAAGTAATATCATCAAAACCTTCCTTTACTTTTTTTTCAATATTAGAGATGGTTATGGGTTGACCTTTCATTTCTAATTTTTGAGTAGTTGTAATCGCTTCTGGAACTAAAATCCATAATACGATATACACAAATAAACCAGTTCCAAATCCAAAGAATAAAATCACCATGAAGATGCGTAACCATAGAGTGTCAATTCCTAAATAGTGCCCCAAACCAGCCATTACACCACCAAGCATACCGTTTTCTTTATCTCGATACAATCTTTTTGAAGGGTAATAGAAATTAGTTGATGAAGATGAACTAGATTGGTATGATGTTTTTTCATCGTCAATTTTATAATCTTCTGGTTGTCCCATTATAGAAATAACTTCTTCAATTTCTGTTAATCCTACAACTTGTTTGTCGTTTTTTAAACGCTCTTGAAAAAGTTCGGCAATGCGACTTTCAATATCTTTCATGATTTCATCTCTACCATCTGGTGCAAGAGAGCGTTTCACCGCATCAAAATAACGCGATAACTTCTGATAGGCATCTTCATCAATATGGAAGAAAAAACCTCCTAAATTTATACTTATTGTTTTGTTCATGACTCTTAGTTTTGACTAGTTATTATATTTACGGCATCAGCTAATTCTTTCCAGGTGCCATTTAATTCTTGTAAAAATTCTTTCCCTTCATCGGTTAATCCGTAATATTTTCTTGGTGGTCCCGATGTTGATTCTTCCCAACGATAATTTAATAGGTTATCGTTTTTTAATCTTGTTAATAAAGGATAAACGGTTCCTTCTACTACAAGTAGTTTTGCGTTTTTTAGCGTGTCTAGTATTTCAGAGGTATAAGCGTCTTTTTCTTTTAATACAGATAAGATACAAAACTCTAAAACACCTTTTCGCATTTGCGCTTTAGTGTTCTCAATGTTCATAATTCCTTTTGTTTTTTTTAATTAAACTGTTCATTTTTTGATTTGTTTTGCTTGCGCAATTGATTGATTTGATGATTGAAACTAGTATACCTATTAATTTCTTATACAAAGATAAGTCTAAAAGAAGGTATTATGTAACGCATAGTACTAATATTTAACATAAATTTAACAATTAAAAAAATAGTAGGAATGCATAGTATTTTTTGTATTTTTACAAAATAAATCAATGAATCATGGAGTTTACACCTGCAAAACTGAATCTTTTTACCTTTTTTAAACTACCATCTGCTTTTTGGAGTGGCGTGCGTGTGAAGTCAATTTCACCAGAAGTTTGTGAAGTAACGGTTAAACACCGTTGGTTCAACCAAAATCCGTTTAACTCTATGTATTTTGCTGTACAAGCAATGGCAGCAGAATTTACAACAGGCGCTTTGGTAATGTATCAAATTAAAGAAAGCAAAAAGAATATTTCAATGTTAGTGGCTCAAAACAAAAGTGTTTTTACTAAAAAAGCTACTGGAAGAATTACTTTTACTTGCAATCAAGGAACAGCAATTAAAGAAACTATTCAAAAAGCAATAACTTCTAAAGAAGGACAAACCATTTGGCTAACCTCTACAGGTAAAAACGAAAAAGGCGAACAAGTTTCAGAAATGCAGTTTGAATGGACTATTAAAGTTAGAGCTTAAAAATTACTTTTAATTATCACATCCGAAACTACATTATTCAAAACGCTCAACTATTCCTAAACATACGTTAATTTACTTTCATTGTTCTTTTTTTGATTGTAACTTTGAGAAAAAGGAAAAAGATGACCATTTTAATTACAGGTGCAACAGGATTAGTAGGGCAGGAGTTGGTAAGCTTGCTTTTGCAAAACGGACACACTGTTCATTATTTATCTACGTCAAATAATAAATTAGTTACCAATTCTAATTATAAAGGTTTTTATTGGAATCCAAAAACAGCAGAAATTGATACCGATTCATTAGCTGATGTTGAGGTTGTTGTTCATTTAGCGGGTGCAAGCGTAGCTAAAAAATGGACAAAATCATACAAAGATGAAATTATCGATAGTCGAGTACTTTCAACTAAATTATTATTTCAAACCCTTCAAAATACACCAAATAAAGTAAAACAAATCGTGTCGGCTTCCGCAATCGGAATTTATCCTGATAGTTTAACCAATATTTATCATGAAACAGATTTAGATATTGATGTTTCTTTTCTTGGAAATGTGGTTAAATTATGGGAAAATGAAGTCAACCAATTTGAAAAATTACAACTCATCGTTTCTAAAATCAGAATCGGAATTGTGTTGGCTAAAAATGGTGGCGCTTTGCAAGAAATGGTTAAGCCAATTCAATATGGAGTAGGAGCAGCATTTGGTTCTGGAGAACAATATCAATCATGGATTCACATTCAAGATTTAGTTGCTATTTTTTATCATGTCATCGAAAACAAACTTCCAGGAATTTATAATGGTGTTTCACCTTATCCTGTAACTAATACAGAACTTACTAAATCAATTGCTAAAACGCTTAATAAACCATTTTTTCTTCCCAATATCCCAAGATTCGTAATGCAGCTTATTCTTGGAGAAATGCATCAAATTTTATTTTCAAGTCAGCATGTTAGTTGTAGAAAATTATTGGATGAAAACTTTCAATTTAAATTTGCTTCTTTAGACAAAGCTTTGAATGATTTGTTGAAATAAAGTGTATCTTCATCTTTTTTCCTGACAATTTGACATTTTTAAACATTTGGCAATACATTTGCAATCCCATTTACTAAAGTAAAAATGTTTAAAAAAATATTTAAGAATATGAATCAAGAAAGTACTGAAAATATCGAAAAGGAAATTATTAATGAAGAAAATGTTTCAGAAAATCAAGAAACTCCAACAGTAGAATTATCTACTGAAGAGCAATTACAACTAGATTTAGCGACTGAAAAGGACAAATTTATACGTCTATTTGCTGAATTTGAAAACTACAAAAGAAGAACATCTAAAGAACGTTTAGAATTGTTTAAAACTGCTAATCAAGAAGTTTTGCAAGCTATGTTACCTATATTAGACGATTTTGATAGAGCTTTAGCTCAGGTTGATGTGTCAGAAAATGAAGTTTTGTATACGGGCGTTCAATTAATACATGACAAATTGAGAAATACTTTAGTTTCTAAAGGTTTAGAAGAGTTAGAAATTAAGGCTGGTGATGTTTTTAATGCAGATTTTGCCGAAGCTATTACACAAATACCTGCACCAAACGATAAATTAAAAGGTAAAATTGTAGATGTTATTGAAAAAGGTTACAAATTAGGAGACAAAATTATTCGTTTCCCAAAGGTTGTAATCGGACAATAATTTTACCGTAGAAACGCAATTCATCGCGTTTTAATCATTATTATAATATTTTAAAATGAAAAAAGATTTTTACGAAATATTAGGCATTTCAAAAAGTGCTACTCCTGAAGAAATTAAGAAAGCATATCGTAAGAAAGCAATTGAATTTCATCCTGACAAAAACCCAGGGAATAAAGAAGCGGAAGAAAAATTCAAAGAAGCTGCTGAAGCATATGAAGTATTAAGTGATGCTAACAAGAAAGCTAAATATGATCAATACGGTCATCAAGCATTCGATGGTGGTGGATATGGTGGCGGACAGCACATGAATATGGATGATATCTTCAGTCAATTTGGTGATATTTTTGGTAGTGCTTTTGGCGGTGGCGGATTTTCTGGATTTGGCGGTGGCGGTGGTCAACGTAGAGTAAAAGGAAGTAATCTTCGTATCAAAGTGAAATTAACTTTGGAAGAAATTGCCAATGGCGTTGAAAAGAAAGTTAAAGTTAAACGTAAAGTTCAAGCGAAAGGTGTAACCTATAGAACATGTCCTACT
>JBILST010000087.1:0-8480 GCA_044371865.1 Flavobacterium sp. | reverse complement strand
GTAGGTCAACGTAAAGGCGGAAAAAGCTGGGAAAAAGCTCTTGCAGATGGTTGGATTGAAGGCGAAACATTGTTTGATATTGAGGAAGCTTGTGATAACGCTACAATTATTCAATATTTACTTTCAGATGCAGGTCAAATAGATGCATGGAATACTGTAAAAAAACATTTAACAGCAGGGAAAACACTTTATTTTTCGCACGGATTTGGAATCACGTTCAATGAGAAAACAGGAATTGTGCCTCCAGCTGATGTGGATGTAATTTTAGTTGCACCTAAAGGTTCGGGAACTTCTTTAAGAAGATTGTTCTTAAAAGGTGAAGGAATTAATTCAAGTATTGCAGTATATCAAGATGCTACTGGAAGAGCAAAAGATAAAGCAATTGCATTAGGAATTGGAGTAGGTTCGGGTTATTTATTTGAAACTGATTTTCAAAAAGAAGTGTATTCTGATTTAACAGGAGAACGTGGTATTTTAATGGGTGCTTTAGCTGGATTATTTGAAGCACAATACAATGTATTACGTAAAAACGGTCATTCACCATCAGAAGCATTTAATGAAACAGTTGAAGAATTAACGCAAAGTTTAATGCCTTTAGTAGCTGAAAACGGTATGGATTGGATGTTTGCAAATACTTCTGTAACTGCGCAACGTGGTGCCTTAGATTGGAAAGGTAAATTTAGAGATGCAACAACACCTGTTTTCGAAAATTTATACGATGAAGTATCTTCTGGAAGAGAAGCTAATAGAGTAATTTCTGAAGGTAGTAAAACAGATTACCGCCAAAAATTAGAAGTAGAATTAAAAGAAATCCGCGAATCAGAATTATGGCAAGCAGGTGCTGCCGTTAGAAAACTAAGACCAAAATTAAACTAATGACTTTATTTGATAAAATCGTAAAAGCTCAAGATAATCTGAATGGAGTGGTGCTAAAAACGCCACTTCAATTCAGTATTAATTTATCTGAAAAATTTCAAGCTTCCATCTATTTAAAGAGAGAAGACTTACAACAAGTTCGTTCTTATAAAATTCGTGGTGCTTATAATAAAATTAGTCATTTAAACGCCCAACAAAAAACAAATGGAATTGTTTGCGCAAGTGCAGGAAATCATGCGCAGGGTGTTGCTTATTCTTGTCAAGTTTTGCAAATACAAGGTAAAATATATATGCCTAAAACAACTCCAAAGCAAAAAATTAAACAAGTACAATTGTTTGGAAAATCTTTTGTAGAGATTGTATTAATTGGGGATACTTTTGATGACGCTTTCCATGCTGCAAAGCAATTTTCCAATGAAAACCAATTAGAATTTATTCATCCTTTTGATGATTTAGAGGTAATTGCTGGACAAGGAACGGTTGGTTTAGAGATTTTATCGGAGCAAATTCCAACGATTGATTATGTATTACTGCCTGTTGGTGGTGGTGGATTAGCAGCGGGAGTTTCAACGGTTTTTAAAAAATTAAGTCCATTAACAAAAATACTAGGAATTGAGCCAGAAGGTGCTCCTTCAATGCAATTTGCTCTAGACCAAAATGAAGCACTACCATTAACTACAATTGATAAATTTGTAGACGGTGCTGCTGTAAAACAAGTGGGAAAGGAAACTTTTGCTGTTTGTAAAAACACACTCGATAGAATGATTTTAGTTCCAGAGGGTAAAGTGTGTTCTACTATTTTACAATTGTATAATGAAGAAGCAATGGTAGTAGAACCAGCCGGAGCATTATCAATTGCTGCATTAGATTTTATTGCGGACGAAATTAAAGGAAAAACTATAGTTTGTGTGGTTAGTGGAAGTAACAACGATATTGAACGCACCGAAGAAATAAAAGAACGTTCCTTAATTTACGAAGGTTTAAAGCATTATTTTATGATTCAATTTCCGCAACGACCTGGTGCTTTGAGAGAATTTGTAAATGAAGTTTTAAACGAGTCAGATGATATAACCTATTTTCAATTCATCAAAAAAAACAACAGAGATGTTGGACCAGTAGTGGTTGGATTAGAAGTTAAAAATGAAAATGATATAGCTTCAGTAAAATTAAAAATGAACGAAAAAGGATTTCAATTTCAGTATCTAAATGAAAAAGAACCTCTGCTAGCTTTATTAATCTAGTGATATGCTAGATTTTCTTTAAAATAATTTATTAAAAAAACACTGATTATATAAGCCATTTAAGCGATTTTGTTATAAATTTGCCGAGTGAAAAAAATAGTCTTATTAATCAGTATTTTTATGTTGGCACGGCCAGCTATTCCATTTTTGGAGTACATTGTTAATTACGACTATATTGTAAAAGAGCTTTGTGAGAACAAAGAAAAGCCAGTGCTTAAATGTAATGGTAAATGTCACTTAATGAAAGAACTTGCTAAAACAGCTGAAGACGACAAAAACACTTCATCTGATAAAAAGCAAAATGTAAAACAAGAAATTGAGGTTTTGTTTTACCAAGATTTCAAGCCACTTTCATGCAGTAATTCTTATGTTTTCACAAACAACAAAATTAATTCTGTCTATCAGAATTTGTATGCTTTAACTGCAATACAGTCAACTTTTCACCCACCCACCTTTTTAGTTTAATTTTTATTATTATTGTTTCTTACCAAAGAAGCAATAGGATTTTTTATGTCCAAAAAAATGGATAGCTTTTGCTATGCATACTACAATCATATTATAAAAATATCAAACTAAAAAAATATCAAAAATGAAATTACAATTAAAAAATATTGCCTTAGCAATGGTTGTTGCTATTGCCTTAACTTCATGTTCTAATGATGATAATAACGAAATTACAGGTGAAGGAAATTTAAAATTAGAATTCGATAATGTATATGGTGATGCTGATTTTGCTTTCAATACTGCCTATACAAATTCAAATGGTGAAGTTGTTAAAGCTACAAATGCAATCTATATTGTAAGTAATATTGTTTTAACAAAAGAAGATGGTTCTACTTATACAGTGCCTAAAAGCGAAAGTTATTTCTTTGTTAATGAATCAGATGCTGCAAGTACATTATTAAATTTACCAAACATTCCAGCTGGAAATTATTCAAAAGTTACTTTTGGAATTGGTGTAGATCAAGATCAATTCAATGCTGGAGCAGATGGTCAAGGGGATTTATGGACAAGAGCACAAGCATTAGGAATGACTTGGTCTTGGGCTGCTGGGTATAAATTTTTAAAATTTGAAGGAACTTATACTTCAACTACTACAACAACTGACACGCAATATAAAGTCCACACAGGAAAAACTTCAGTTACTGATCCTATTACAAATCAAGCAGTGGTAGTTTACAACTATGCAGAAGTAACTTTAGACTTGCCAGAAAACGCATTAGTAAGAACAACCATCACACCCCAAGTGCACATTATGGCCGATTTGAAAAAAGTAATTGATGGTACTACTAAAATTAATTTTGATCAAGGTGCCTCAGTAATGGGTGGAACAAAAGTGCAAAACATTTCTGCAAACAACGTTCCTACAATGTTCGAAGTACACCACGTTCACAACGATTAATTTTAGTAGAAGCTAATCCAGCTGTACATTACAAGTCCGCAGGAAAAACAAAAATTTTGTAAGCAAAAGAAATGGCTTCTTAGGTCGCCATTTTTTAGCAACAAAATCAATTTGTTTTTCCTTTACGGGCTTTTCATTCCCATCTGGGCTAAAACATAGCGTTATGCAAACAAAATATTTTATGCTGTTGGCAATTGGATTTTTATTCAGTTGTGCATCAGACGATTCATCAGAATATAAAAACATTCCAATTGATTATCAAGTACCATCAAATTTTCCACCATTAGCCTACAATATGGCTAACAATCCATTAACCGAAAAAGGTTTTGAACTGGGAAAAAAAATTTTTTACGATGGACGCTTGGCATCAGATGGAGTAGTTTCTTGTGGCTTTTGTCATATTCAAGAAGATGCATTTACACATCACGGTCACACCTTTAGTCACGGTGTCGGCGACGGAATTGGAACTCGAAATGCATCACCTATTCAAAATATGGCCTTTCAAACCCAATTTTTTTGGGACGGAGCTGCAGATCATATCGAATTGTTATCGATGGCACCCATTTCAAACGAATTAGAAATGAACGGTAATATTATAGATATCATCAACATGATGAAAAATGATACTGAGTATAAAAAATTATACAAACAAGCTTTTGAAGATGGAGAAATAAACTCCGAAAACATGCTGAAGGCTTTAGCACAATTTATGACGATGTTAACGTCTTCGAATTCTCGATTTGATAAATATCGTAGAAATGAAACAGGCGGTACTTTAACAAGTGAAGAACTTACAGGGTATGCTCTATTCAATCAAAAGTGTGCTTCTTGTCATGCCACTGATCTATTTACTGATAATTCATTTAGAAACAATGGATTGCCAATAAATCCGTCAATTAATGATGTTGGAAGATATCGCCTTACCGAGTTAGAGCAAGATAAATACAAGTTTAAAGTACCTAGTTTGCGTAACATTGAAAAAACAGCACCTTATATGCATGATGGAAGATTTTATACGCTTGAGGCTGTATTGAATCATTATTCATCAGGGGTTTCAAATACTCAAAATTTAGATGCGAGTTTAAATAATTCGGGAACATTAGGAATTCCACTAAGGGCAACCGAGAAAACACAGTTAATTGCTTTTTTAAAGACACTAACAGATACTGAATTTTTAACGAATCCAAAATTTGCCGAATTTTAAAATGAAAAATATAGTTACCTTCTTTTTAGTCATTACCTTTCAGTTTGGCTTTGCAGCAGAAATCGATAGCTTAGTAGCTAATCCATTTATAAAATTACCTCAATTTTCTAATTCTCTTTTAGAAGATTGCGATGCTTGTGGTTGTTCGGCAAGTGGTGGAAGTATGGGATTTGCCTCTATGTTAAATACAAATTTCATTGGCATTCGCTATTTTAATCAATCCTATAAAAGTACTGATGGCTTGTATTCTAATTCTCCTTGGTACAACGAAAATTTTAATACCCTTCAACTTTGGGCTCGAATTCCTGTGGTTAAGCGGGTTCAAATTTCAGCGTTAATACCGTATCACTTTCACAATAGAGAAACAAATTCTGGAACGCAAAACATCAGTGGGTTAGGGGATATCACAGTTTTAGGAATGTATCAATTATACCAAACGCATAAAGACAGTACCCTTTTTATCCATTCTTTACAAGCAGGGGCTGGATTGAAAATTCCTGTTGGTAAGTTTGATGCAACAAATAACGGAAGTGTTAATCCAAGTTATCAAGTTGGAACAGGAAGTTGGGATTATCTTTTAGCGGCAGAGTATGTAATCAGAAGACAGAAATTAGGACTAAATACGTTACTAAATTATGTTATTAAAACAGAAAATGATAAGTATTACCAGTTTGGAAATCAATTTAATTACGCAGGAACCTTCTTTTATTCACTAAAAAGGAATGCGTATTCTATTGTTCCACAACTTGGTTTTGCTGGCGAAGTGTATGAAAGCAACTATCAATTAGGTCAAAAAGTACGAAACACCTCGGGTGATATTTTTTTAGGCAAAATTGGTTTTGAAGTAGGAAAAGATAAATTATCGCTGGGTGCTAATGTCATGCTTCCCATTGCTCAAAATTTAACAGGAGGTAATGTTGAAGCTAATTATCGTTGGAGTTTAAATTTTAACTATAGCTTATAAACTAGTATCTTTTTAATTTTTACAAGCCTCAAAATGGTATCCATTTTTGAGGCTTTTTTTGTTGCCATCATTTAAAATACCTGCTAAAAATATAAATCTTAACGTACATCATGTAATAGTTTATAGCTATTATTACCCTAACATTGCTATAAGTAAAATTTATAATTGAATAAGTAATAACATTAAATAGTTAAAATAATGAATTCATTTTACTCCGAACTTTGAAAAAAAGAAAACAACTAAAATAGTTTAATATGAAAAAAGTTTTATTAACATCCAGTTTGTTTCTTGGGTTATTTACAATGGCGCAGGAAACAGCTACTTGTCCGGTGACAGGAAAAACGATGAGTGTAAACAAAGAAAACACTTCATCAGGGCCTAGTGCGGAAGATTACCATGCTTCAAATGGTAGTTCGCAGACAAAATCGGCTACTCCATCTACAAAAGGAAGTAGTAAAGTTGACAAGAACAAACAATGGTGGCCTAATCAATTGAATTTAAATGTATTGCGTCAGAACTCTGAATTGTCTGATCCAATGGGCGCTCAATTTAATTATGCTAAGGAGTTTCAATCGTTAGATTATGAAGCACTTAAAAAAGATTTGCGCGTATTGATGACCCAATCGCAAGAGTGGTGGCCAGCCGATTTTGGTCATTATGGTGGATTGTTTATTCGTATGGCATGGCACAGTGCAGGAACCTATAGAACAGGAGATGGTAGAGGAGGAACTCGTGCTGGACAACAACGTTTTGCACCACAAAATAGTTGGCCTGATAATGGAAACTTAGACAAAGCACGTCGTTTGTTATGGCCTATTAAACAAAAATATGGTAACAAAATCTCTTGGGCTGACTTAATGATTTTAACAGGTAATGTTGCTTTAGAAGACATGGGCTTTAAAACGTTTGGATTTGCCGGCGGTAGAGCGGATGTGTGGGAGCCAGAATCGCATGTGTATTGGGGACCAGAAACCAAATGGTTAGACGACAAACGTTATTCGGAAGGAAGAAAATTAGAGAATCCATTGGCAGCAGTTCAAATGGGATTAATCTATGTAAATCCAGAAGGACCTAATGGAAATCCTGACCCAGTATTAGCAGCTAAAGACATTCGTGAAACATTTGGAAGAATGGGAATGAATGATGAAGAAACGGTCGCATTAATTGCAGGTGGACACACCTTAGGAAAAACACACGGTGCGGGCGATGCAAAACACGTTGGGGCAAACCCAGAAGCAGCTGGTATTGAAGAGCAAGGTTTTGGTTGGAAAAGTGATTACAAATCAGGTAAAGGTACTGATGCTATTACATCAGGTTTAGAGGTTACTTGGACCTCAACTCCTGCAAAATGGAGTCATGATTACTTAACGTTCTTATTCAAATACGATTGGGAATTAACAACGAGTC
The DNA here is from genome assembly GCA_044371865.1 of Flavobacterium sp. Taxonomy (GTDB): domain Bacteria; phylum Bacteroidota; class Bacteroidia; order Flavobacteriales; family Flavobacteriaceae; genus Flavobacterium. The sequence continues at coordinate 1,386 of JBILST010000087.1, read as the reverse complement.
CGGCTGGGGCAAAACAATGGATTGCAAAGACAGATGATAAAATTATTCCAGATGCTTTTGATAAAAACAAAATGCACAAGCCTTATATGTTAACGACTGACTTATCGTTACGTTATGACCCTATTTATGAGAAAATTTCTAGACGTTTCTTAGCTGATCAAAATGCGTTTAACGATGCTTTTGCTCGTGCTTGGTTTAAGTTAACGCACCGCGATATGGGTCCGAAAACTACTTATTTGGGACCAGAAGCACCTAAAGAAGATTTAATTTGGCAAGATCCAATTCCTGCTGTAAATCATAAATTAGTGAATGATAAAGAAATCAAAGGCTTACAGTCACAAATTTTGGCTTCAGGATTGTCTATTCAAGATATGGTTTCTGTGGCATGGGCTTCGGCTTCTACTTACAGAGGTTCAGATAGAAGAGGTGGTGCAAACGGTGCAAGAATCCGTTTAGAGCCACAAAGAAGTTGGGAAGTAAACAACCCAACGCAATTGAACCGCGTTTTATCGGTATTAGAAAAAGTTCAAGCGGATTTTAATGCGAAATCTAAAGATAAAAAAGTATCCTTAGCGGATTTAATTGTATTGGCAGGAAATACAGGAGTAGAGCAAGCGGCTAAAAATGCTGGATATTCTGTTCAAGTACCTTTTACACCCGGTCGTATGGATGCTTCACAAGAACAAACTGATGTAAAATCATTTGCGGTTTTAGAACCTCAAGCGGATGGTTTCCGTAATTATTTAAAAACAAAATATACGGTTGCTACCGAAGAATTATTAGTGGATAAAGCACAGTTGTTAACTTTAACAGCTCCAGAAATGACTGTTTTAGTAGGAGGAATGAGAGCATTGAATGCGAATTATGATGGTTCTAAACACGGTATTTTTTCTGCTACAAAAGATAAATTAAGCAATGATTTCTTTGTGAATTTATTAGCAATGGGAACAACTTGGAAAGCGACTTCAGATGCACAAGAAGTATTTGAAGGTAGCAACATGAAAACAAACGAAGTTAAATGGACCGCAACTCGTGCCGATTTAATCTTTGGTTCTAATTCAGAACTACGCGCTATTGCTGAAGTGTATGCTCAAAATGATAACAAACAAAAGTTTGTAAATGATTTCGTAGCTGCATGGACTAAAGTAATGAACTTAGATCGCTTTGATGTGAAGAAGTAATTGTTATAATCCCCCCAATTTTAAAAGCCTGTAGACGTATTGTTTGCAGGTTTTTTTTATGGTTTTTAGCACGCGGATGTTACGGGTCCGCCTAGGCGGAACGCTGGTGGTGGCGGATTTTTTAAAACACATAGATTCTGTGTTGATTTACAACAAAAATCTATATTTTTTTATAATTTTGTTTTAAGTCAGTTTAAAACTAGAC
>JBILST010000086.1:0-8557 GCA_044371865.1 Flavobacterium sp. | reverse complement strand
TTTAAAAGACATTGTGTAGTCTTTCTGAGTGCGCTTTACATAGCGAATTTCTTGAAGGTTTTCCATAACGATGAAATTTGTGTATCGCTATTTCAGGACAAGACAAGCTATTTATTAAAAAAATTCCCGATGTTCATCTACATCGGGATTTTTTTTATTTTGTCATTTCAGTGAAATACTTGTAGAATAATGGAATGGTTTCGATTCCTTTTAGGTAATTGAAAACTCCAAAATGTTCATTAGGTGAGTGAATTGCATCGCTGTCTAATCCAAATCCCATTAATATCGTTTTAGACTTTAATTCCTTTTCAAACAAAGCTACAATAGGAATACTTCCCCCTGAACGAACTGGAATAGCAGGAACTCCAAAAGTCTCTGTATAAGCTTTATTTGCTGCTCTATATCCAACGCTATCAATTGGTGTAACATAACCCTGTCCCCCATGATGAGGCGTTACTTTTACTTTAACCGATTTAGGCGCGATACTTTCAAAATGATTTTTGAATAACACAGTAATTTCTTCCCAATCTTGGTTTGGCACTAAACGCATTGATATTTTAGCAAATGCTTTACTTGCAATAACTGTTTTAGCTCCTTCACCAGTATATCCACCCCAAATTCCGTTTACATCTAAAGTTGGACGAATAGAATTCCTTTCATTAGTTACATACCCAGCTTCACCATATACTTCTTCAATAGCTAAGGCATTTTTATATTTTTCCAATGAAAAAGGTGCTTTTGCCATTTCAGCTCTTTCTGCAGCAGATAATTCTTCTACTTTGTCATAAAATCCTGGAATAGTAATATGATTGTTTTCATCGTGTAACGAAGCTATCATTTTGGTCAACACATTGATTGGATTTGCAACAGCTCCACCATATAAACCAGAGTGTAAATCTCTATTAGGCCCTGTAACTTCTACCTCAACATAACTCAAACCTCTCAAACCAGTTGTAATAGAAGGTTGTTGATTTGAAATCATTCCGGTGTCCGAAATTAAGATTACATCGTTAGCTAGTTTTTCTTGATTTCTTTCTACAAACCAACCCAAACTTTTAGACCCTACTTCTTCCTCGCCTTCAATCATAAATTTTACATTACATGGCAAGCAATTATTTTGAATCATGTATTCAAACGCTTTCACATGCATATACATTTGACCTTTATCGTCACATGCACCACGAGCAAAAATAGCGCCTTCAGGATGTATTTCAGTAGTTTTAATTACAGGCTCAAAAGGTGGTGATGTCCACAACTCCATTGGATCTGGTGGTTGCACATCATAATGACCGTAAACCAAAACCGTTGGCAAATTCTTATCGATTATTTTTTCTCCGTAAACGATCGGATAACCTGGCGTTTCGCAAAGTTCTACGAAATCACATCCTGCTTTTTCTAAACTCTCTTTTACAGCCTCGGCAGTTAATACCACATCATGAGCATAAGCACTGTCAGCACTTACAGAAGGAATCTTCAAAAGCTCAATTAATTCATTTAAGAAACGTTCTTTATTTTCTTGAACGTATTGTTTTATATTGTCCATTGTGTTGAATTGATAAAGTTCAAAAATACAAAATTGATTTGATATGAAAATAGAAAAAGCCCAATCTTTATTTGATTGGGCTTTATTACTTGATACGTTCTTTATCTAAAAAACTATTTTTTTAGTGACTTTAACTCCGTTTTCAAGGGTTATTTGAATAATTAATGGCACCGAATTTTTCTGTATCGAATTAATTTCAAATGTTGAAGCACTAATACCTGTTTCATTAACCAATAATTGTCCTAACACATTATGAATTTGCACGTTTTTAATCATTTGATTAGGCGATGCAATAGCAATTACATTAGAAGAAGATACCAAAACATCATCCGTGTTTGTGAAATCGTCACTTCCTAATGTTTCATTTTTATATCTTAAAACAAATCTAGCATTGTTAATTCCACTTGTTGCATTAAAGCTATATGGATTTAATTTCAAATCATGAATAATTCCTAATTCTTTATCTTCTAAGTATATATTTTGATTGGCATTAAACACACCGTCAACCTCAGCTAATGCAATTGTAAAATTACCAGAAACACTTGTTTTGAATCCCATCGGAACTTTATCATTTGCATCAAATGGAAGCGCTCTTCCTTGAATTGTCATAATATCGTTTTCAATTAAAGAATAAAAATTTTGTGCCATTTTATAATTTGTTGCCGCATCAAACATACGGTCTTTATCTTTAGTAGCACCATCAACATAAGCCACTAAAGTACGTGTTGTTTCGTTTGGTGTAATTAAATCTAACCAAATTCTATGACGCTCTAAATTTTCCCCTAACGAATTGCTTGTAATGCTATTTGAAGATCTATAGAATTGACTATTTGAATACGAAATATTTCTCATAGAATTATTAAACAATGCTGTACTAGAAGTAGCTGCTCCTGGATTCATAAGTACAAAGAAACTTTGACCTCCGCCAATTACACTTAATGTTCCTGCTCCACTTGTAGCTCCTGAGCCATTAATTGCGATATAATCTGCAGCAGTATAATTAGATACAAAATTAGCATAAAATGGATCTGAGATAGCTGTACTTGGCAATGTACCATGAGTCCACAAGCGTACAAAACCATCTAACTGTGGATTTGCTGTTAAAAAGGCTCCAATGCTAATTGCAGAAGGATAAGGATTTCCTAATAAATTCCAGTTATCATCTGTAGCTAAACGCATAACTCCATTTGGACCAGGAGTTCCAGCACCTAAATCACTTCCTCGTTTAATGGTAGGTGTATATACTCCATTTCTAGGTACGCCAATAAAGTTTCTAGACAATATCCCTCTCATAATATAACCAACTCCCGCTTGCATAGGTGTATTTCCAGCTGCAGCCCAATTTCCTTGTCCTCCATTTGTATTAGCAACATCAGTTGACCAAGTATAAATATAACCTGATGGCGTATTTACTACCTCAACTGGTGAAGACCAATATACATAATCTAAAGGCAAACCTGTAGTACTTCTTTGGTATGAAATATTACCCGTATTAACCGCTAAATCGTTAATTTGAACTAACGAACCACTGTTTAAAACAGTTAATGTTCCGCTGTTTGCAATGTCATTTTGTACCTCAACATGACCACCTGAAGAAATGGTTAATGATCTTGTAGCGTTTACCGTTAAACTACAACAGCTAAAATTACCATTGGTTGCGGTTACATAGGTTCCGTCAATAATTGCAGCTTTGCTCAATGATGGTGTTCCATTTGACCATACTGAACCATTCCAAGTAGTAGTACCTATACTTACTTTTACTGCTACAGTTGCCACATAACATGTTGACGTATTTTCTCTTACTTGACAATAATATTGATAACCATCTAATCCTGTTAATGAGGAAATACTTAAAGTTGCCGTTGTAACACCTGTGTAAACTCCTGTATTGGTTAAAGCGGTCCAAGTTGTACCACTTGCTGGCACAACGTACCATTGATACGCTAGAGAATTACCTCCAACAAATCCCTCAGTTGCCGAAACACTCATTGAAGCTGTAGTTGAAGTACACGTTGATGCAATTGTTGGTTGTACTGTTATAGTTGGAACAGAACCACCTGTTGGCGGAATAGTACCTGCGCTAGGAATACATTGACCCGCAATTAAAGGAGTAGTACTCCAATCTGCAGCAACATAAACTGTTCTTGCACTTAATGCACCAGTATTTCTAACCATATAATAACCTACAGTTGCAGGAGTTCTAACGTCATCAATTGTAGCGCCGCCCGATGTTTGTAATTGTATTTGATCGTTCTCATTGAAACCAGCAGTAAGATCACCAACTTCACTAGTTGGATAACTACAACTTGCATTATCCACAAACAATATACCTAATTGCCCAGGAGCAATTGTTCCTGAAAAAGTAGATGTATAATTTGTTAGTGCACCACCATAAGTGGCACTTCTAACTAACCTATAATCTGCTAAATCTACAGTGGCAGCAGTACCATTATACAAACCAATAAAACCACCATCGCCAGATTGTTCATCATGTAATTCATATATTATCAAATCTGTGGTTGTAGCCCCATCACACGCAGAATTAACGCTAGATAAAATTGTAAAAGCATTATTAATATCGCAGGGTTGTGCATCAATTACAGAAAGATTTCCTGTGGTTGCTCCTGTTGGAATTACCACCACTAATTTCGTGGCTGAACTTGAAACAATTGTTGCATTAATTCCCGAAAAAGTTACGGTTGCCCCTGCTAAACCTGTTCCGTTTATAGTAACTTCTGTTCCAACTGGACCAGATGTTGGTGTAAAAGAAGTAACAGAATGTGTTGGCACACAAGAACTAACGACTTCTATGGTATAATCTTCTGTTGAACCATAACCAAAAGTGCCACATGATGAAATTGTTCCTAAAGTTCCACTTTCTAGTTGTACAATTCTCATTCTATAATTTCCAAGTGATTGTCCTCCAGGAACGTTAATTGTGAAATTTTGAATAACGTTTCCGCCAGAAACAGCAACCAAAACTGTTCCAATAGTTTCATTTACATCATCAAAATCGCCATCATTATTCCAATCAATCCAAACACCACCTGCACCATCAAACAGCGAACCTCCGTCACAATCTCCAAAAGTTACCGTTAAAGTGTATGTGCCACCCACTTCTAGATCGGCGCTCATTGCAGTGTAATTATTTACACCTGTTGTACATGCGTTTGTAGTATTATTTGAAATGGTATTACTTTCACCAACTAAGGTTACATTTTCAATTTCTGAATCTCCAGAATTTGTTGCGCCAGAAGCACAATATATAATATTTGGTGTTTGACAAACAGAAACACCATCACTCCAAATTGTTCCTCTTCTTACAAATACTTTATAACAATAATTTGTTCCATTAGTTAATCCCGTAACTGTAGTTCCTGTTCCAGTACCTTTATAAACAACTTGATTTGCTCCTGAATAAACTGTATTAGCAGTATAGGCTGTTCCGTCTCCTGTAGGTGTAAAAACAACTGCTCCTTGATTAGCCACTACTAAATATTCATCATAACAAGCTAATGGTGTTGGACGAGTCCAAGTTATTGCCGATTGACCACTTGCAATTGAAGCCGCTAAAGCAGAAACTTCAGGCATATCAATTGTTATATTTGTTGCTGGAGTACTCCAAGTTCCTGTAGTATTTACACCTGATGACCAAGCTGTTCCTGTGGTTCCTCTATAAGCAACAACTTTGAAAGAATAATTAGATAAGTTAGTTAATCCTGAAACGGTAAAAGAAGTTCCTGTTCCTTTGTATAAACATTTACCTAATGAAGCGGTCACAACGCTTGCTAAAGAAAAATCTGCATTAGCTGTATATAAACTAGCATTTCCTGCAACAACTGAAGTAGCTGCTGGAGCAGTAGTTCCTGCTAATGCAAAAACCATATATCCATCAGGTGCTGGTGTTGCTCCTGTTGTAGAAGCGGTCCAAGACAATCCCAGTGTATTGTTACCATAACAAGGTACAATTGCTGTTGGATTATTTGGTGCTGTATAATTCACAGTTAAACTTCCTGCATTAGAAGTAACACTTCCACAAGGTGCTGCACCGCTTACTATACAACGATATAAATAACCATTCATACCAATTGTAGCTCCTGTAATATTTAAAGTTGGTGTTGTAACTGTAGTATATGGTGCGCCATTTGATAAATTGACAAAACCACTACCAGTATCTACTTGCCATTGATAAGTTGGAGTAGTTCCTGTTGCGGTTACTGTAAAAGTTGTATTATTACCATCAGTGATAACTCTATTTGGTGGTGGAACAGTAATAGCTATTGGCTCAACAATTGTAAAAGATGCTGATGCTGTGGCAGGCGACCAACAAGTTCCATTCAATTCTCTTACATATCTTATATAAGAACCAGCTGTTGCTAATGATGTAAAGGAAGAAGTAGTTGGATTTGCTGTAGATGTTCCTGTAGCAGTTGTTTGCCAATAAATATTGGCATTTGGCGCTGAATATGTTAAAGTAGCTGCTCCACATGAAGGATTAGCGGATATATTTATGGTTCCTGATGGTGCACTTGGAATCGCAGTTACATTTACAGCACCTGAAACATTACTAGTAACCGTAGCTCCACAAGCTGCTGAAACCACACAATAATAATATAAAGTTCCAGCAGATGTTGTTACTGGTGTATAACTTGCACTATTGGTTCCAACTGTTGTTCCGCCAGAAGTAGTAGCTGTTGTATTACTGTACCATTGATAGCTTAAAGTTGTTCCAGTTGCAGTTACTGACAAAGCTGTAGCAGCTGCATTTTGACAAAGATTTTGAACCGTTGTAGAAGGTTGAGCAGTTATAGCCGCCGAATTTTGAACAGTTAAATTAACTGTATTGTCACTACCAATTACACTTGGGTCATTTGAAATTACTCGAATTCTATATCCTGTTCCTGCTGTAGTTCCTGCAGGAATTGTTGCTGTTACTGTACCCGAGTTAGCTGTACTTGTTAAAGTTCCTATATTAACTGCTGAAGCAAAACTTCCTGAAGCATTTGACAACTGAGCAGTGTATATATTTCCTGAATTAAAAGTTCCTACACTAGTAAACGGCACTGAAACCGATGCACCTGTAGATGCACTAACACAAAACGGACTTCCAGCTAATGCTGTATTTGTTGTAATGGTGTTTGAAGAAGATGATGTTCCTCTAATAATTAAATCATCCAATCTCATCGTTGCACTTCCACTTCCTGTAGCAGTAATTCTTATTCTTATTGAAGTTTTATTATCATAAGTTGCACCTAAAACAAAAGAAGGTAAAGTAGAAAATGATCCATTTGGACAAGACAAACTTGTTAAAGCCGAAAAAGATGTTCCACCAGTAGCATCACCAGTAACTACCCACGAAGTCCCTGCAGCAGAAGATCTACCTGCAAATGAAATATCAATATTGTTATATCCCGTTGTAGATATTGTCAAATCAAAATATTTTCCTGCAGAACTAGCATAAGAAACTGCTTGACCTGTAACTCCCCCAAAATAGGAAAATGTTGTACTTGCTGTAAATGTTGGCGAACCAATTGCACCAGCTTCAACAGTTAAATTGTTTTCGAATTTGTAATTTGAAAGTGTAACCTGTCCCCACCCATAAACCGAGCAAAATAACCCGATAATGAATAATTTTAATTTTAATTTCATATTTTTATAGCTAAAATTATATGCTCGCATAGTTTTTATAAACTAAAAAAGCCTACAAAGGTAAAGCATAATTTTTTTAATTTAAAATATTTACACCATTATTAAATTGTTAACGAATTGAAAACTAATAAAACGGCTTTTACCTTAAAAGAAATCTATGCTAAGATGGAATATTACTGCGCTTATCAGGAGCGTTGTTATAAGGAAGTAGAAGAAAAACTGTACTCGTTTTCTAGTAATCAATCAGAAAAAGATGAAGTTTTAACCTATCTTATCGAAAATAATTTCATCAATGAAGAACGGTTTGCCCAAAGTTTTGTTCGCGGGAAACACAATTATAAATTTTGGGGTAAAAACCGCATTGTAAACGAACTGAAATTCCGAAATATCTCATCCCGAAATATTCAAACTGCTCTTAAAGAAATTCCAGAAACAACCTATTTACATAATTTTCATGCCTTAGCGGAGAAAAATTGGGAAATCATCAAAGAACCTAAAGGACAAAAAAGAAACAAAAAATTTGTCGATTTCTTACTTCGTAAAGGCTATGAAACGAGTTTGATTTATGAGAAGTTGCACGAGTTGGACAATGAGACAATGTGTCGATGAGGCAATGTATCGATGTGCCAATAAAATAATTGACTCATTGGCATATCGTCAAATTGACACATTAACCCTATCTTTGCAAAAAAATAATCCATGTTAGAAAACAAAGACCAATCAAGAACCAGTTTATCGCAATTAGGTGAATTTGGCTTAATTGAACATTTAACCAAAAACTTTACTATCAATCACGAGTCAACACTTAAAAGTATTGGAGACGATGCAGCAGTATTGGATTTTGGCGATAAAAAAGCAGTAATTTCTACCGATTTATTAGTAGAAGGTGTTCATTTTGATTTGGCTTACATGCCTTTAAAACATTTGGGATACAAAGCTGTTGTAGCCAATGTGTCAGATATTTGTGCCATGAATGCGACTCCAAAACAGCTTACGGTTTCGATAGCGGTTTCAAATCGGTTTCCGCTAGAAGCTTTGGAAGAATTATTTGAGGGAATTACGTTAGCCTCTAAAATTTATAATGTAGATATTATTGGTGGCGATACAACATCTTCACAAAAAGGATTAATTATTAGTATTACCGCTATTGGAGAAGCAAATTTAGAAGATATCGTTTACCGTAATGGCGCAAAAGTATCCGATTTATTAGTGGTTTCGGGCGATATTGGTGCGGCTTACATGGGATTACAAGTGTTAGAACGCGAAAAACAAGTGTTTCAAGTAAATCCAAATAATCAACCTGATTTAGAGGCGTATACCTATTTAATCGAGCGTCAGTTAAAACCAGAAGCACGTAACGATGTT
>JBILST010000322.1:0-2504 GCA_044371865.1 Flavobacterium sp. | reverse complement strand
ATATTTTCTTTATTACCCATATACAATAAAAAGGGAGTAATAATTAATACAATCAACCCTAATATTCCAATGGCACCATGATCAGCTAACATTCTTGTAATTTCATTATGTGAAGACACTTTATGCCCAATTACCTCTTCCCTATATTCTGCATTCATACCAACTCCTATTCCAAATATAGGATTTTCCATAAATGCGTCAATTTCAGTTCCGGCTATAGCTTCTCTACCTCCCATACTATCGTCTTTCTCCCTACCCCTAGCGTCTTTATTAGCATAGCGATATTCAATCATTCCGTTTGTTTTATATACAGAATACGTCCATAATAAACCTCCTCCTATCGATAAAAACAAAATTATAGTTAGTAATTTAGTTTTTACTTTTGGAATAGAGTAATAATACAATACAACAACAAGGAAGGCTATCATTGCCAAACCTGTAATTACACCTCCTCTAGAAAATGTTAATATTCCACGATAGGAAACGAGTACAAATATTATTAAATTTATAATAATTATTTTTTTTGTGGTAGAAAATAGCAGTGCCGACACAAAAAAAACAAACATCCCTAAACCTAAAGAGGTAGACACTTGGTTAGGTCCAAACCCTCCTGAAGCGGAAAAATTGGATTGAGTACTAATAAATATCTCTTTATTTGTGGGAGTATACAACAACAAATAAATTGTCATACTTATTATTGGCAAACCAATATAGATTAGCATTTTATATATTTCATCTTTTGTCACAACTCTTTGGTAACAATAAATAGCTGCAATACCCAAACACACCGGACCAGAAATATTAAAGGCAATTATTTTTCTAACATCAGTATCAAAACTATGTGCATTAGCTCCAATAATAATTCCGGGAATTAATAACAATAGAAAAAAAACATAAATAAAAGAATTTTTAGAAAACCCTTTGTAAAACATACCAAATAACATAAAAAACACCACCAAATATTTAGACAATTCATGCAACGGATTTCCTCCAGTCATTCGTAAAAACACTTCAACTCCAACAATATAACAACAGATAAGCAATGCTTCATTATTACGATTTTTAGTTCGCAACATCATTATTACACCAAATATAATAATTAACAATGTATATAATTTAGCTAAAAAAGGGATTAAAAAAACTACAAAACCAATAGCTATATGAACTACAATTAAATTGATATATGTTAATTGACTATTTTTCATTAATCCAATGTGTAAAATTAGTAAGTACTTTTTCTTCTGAATAAGTTTCTAAAATAGTAGTATGAAGTGCCGTTCCAAGGGCTGTTCTGAATTCGTTATTTTGAATTAAATAAAAGACTGAATCTACAAAGGCATCAACATCATTAGCTGCTACCAACAACCCATTAATTTGATGATCAACAACAGAAGGTATTTCTCCAACAGCAGTTAAAACTACACCTAACTTTTGAAATCCATATTCTAAAAGTGCAACGGGCAAACCTTCAGATTTAGAGGTTAAAATTCCTATTTGACATTGCTGCAAGATAGAAGGCACATCGTCACAAGAACCATATAAAAAAACATTTTCACTTAAATTTTTATCTAATAGTTGAGTTTTAATTTCACTAGAATATAAATCATTAAAATCTTTTCCAACTAAATGAAAAGTCCAGTCTGGATATTTTTCTTTACAACGTTGAGCAACTTCTAATAAGAAAAAATGATTTTTTTGAGCTCTCAAATTTGCCAAACAAACAATTCTTTTTCCTGCTATTCCTTTTAAATTTGTTGTCACGAATTCAACGGAGTTGGCATCAACAGTAAAATTAGCTAAATAGGTTACTTTTTTACAAAATAAATTATCCTCTGACCATGTTTTTAATTTCTTATTAACAGCAATTATTCCAAAGAAAAATAAAGACATAAAACTCAAAACAAACCTCTTTCTATCTTTCAACATTTCACTTTTCCCATAATGATCGTGCCAAATAATTCGAATACTAGGCATAACTAATTTTAACAAAAAAGCAAAAAACACAGAAGTACTGTGTGCTTGAACAAATTTAACCTTATTTTTTTTCAAATAATGTCTTAAAGAAAACAAAGCTTTAACATCAATTACCTGTTTCTTTGCAAGAAAAAAATAAGACACATTACTATTTAATTGGGCTTGTAAATTCCCTTCACATCTAGTAACAACAATCCCTGAGAAAGACGCGTTTTTTTGAAGCGCATTAGCATAACTAACGGCCATTCGTTCTGCTCCACCTGGCTCTAGGCTATCTATAATTTGAACTATACGAATATTTGATTTTAAAGCAGCGATAAGATTAAATTTATTGACAAATATAATCTTTTCTTTTATTGAAAATAGCTAAAAAAAAGATGTTTAGTGAATCAAACAATAATTAATTATTAAAAAATACTATTTTTACAATTGAAAACTAATTATATGAATCAACTTAAAAACGTACTTAAAAGCAAAAATTTTTATTACCTGTTTTTTAGCTTACTTATCATACTGTCGCTTAGGAATTT
>JBILST010000085.1:0-8692 GCA_044371865.1 Flavobacterium sp. | reverse complement strand
TTCTTAGATGAAATAATTTTCAAATGTTTCTCAAACGTAAATTCTTCACATATGTGTGCACGAGCAAAACCAAAATTTTTCCATTCGTTATTCTTGAAAGTATAATATTGAATCTTTCCCCAACAACCGATGTACCAATGTGGAAAAATAGAAAATTCCGAAAAACCATCTTTATTAATATCTCCTAAATTTTCAATTCCCGCACCAATTGCATTATATATTACAATTTGTTGGTCTGTAAACGAAAACATAAACGTAACATCACAAGCGTTATTTACACAATCTCCGTCATAATCTTCTGTTGCATTTATCATTTGAGGATAAATTCGAAATATTGTATCTGAAATTTTATCCGAATTCAAATCTCCAATTAAAAGTGTATCAACATTTTTTATTGTATCAGTAATTTTATGATTGTAGAATTTCTTATTTTCAACTAAATCTTTTTTAGTCCCAAAAAATATCGTTGAAATTAGAGCAAATAAAAATAATTTCATTTTGTAAAAATAATCAATCTATTATTTATAATGTCTAAAAATCCCACTATCTGAAATCGTCCAAAGTGCGGCTTTTTGATTGGCTGCTTTTAAGGCTTGATTTGCCCAAGAATTACAAGTGTAAAATAGCGAATAACTTCCGTTGGCTTCATAAAAAACGTCGTTTTTTCCGTAAACTGCATCCGTTTCAATTTTTAAAAATTCACCTGATTTGGTTTGGAAAGATTCGTTAATGAATAGAATCAACTTTTTGTAATTATCGGAAGAAATTTGGAGTTTCTTACAAGACTTACTTTCTTTTAAATCTTTGTAAAACGTTACATGCATTGCCGTTGTACTCAACCCAGAAGCCGCTTTCAAAGCTGTACTTGCTTTCAAATCTGCCCAAGTGGGCGTTTCTAAATAAAAACCTTTATCGCCCCAACCTAAAGCTGCATATTGATATGTGGAATCTTTTGCTTTGGTATGTTCTGGTTTGAGTTGATTGGTCCAATCGTAATGTTCACTTTTTAAAGGCAAAACAATATCGGTGTGTACTCCATTAGTTAAGATGTAAATTGGAATTTCTTTGCGACTTTTCACCAAACCATCATTCACAGAGATATAGGAAAGCAATGTAACTACAAGTAAATAACCAATCATTCCAACAAGGAAAAATGAAGTATATTTAAGAAAATTTTTGATGATTTTCATTGCTTTTTTATTTAAACAAATAACTGCTTTCATACTCAAATCCGTCTTTTCGTAATAACTTTCTAAAATCGGCACGAGATGGTGTTAAAACAACGTGAAGTGTGTCGTTTTCGCTCATTTCAGTAACAAATGGAATTTTAAGTTCGGATTTTAATTTAGTAAAATCTTTTTTCGTTCCAAGTTGAGTATGACTTGCTCCAATAGTGGACAATTTCAAAATACTAGTTTGATATTTCCCATCTACTTCCTTATTTAAAACTAATGAAGATTTATATTGTTTAGCTATTTCATTTTCTGCAAAGGAAAAAATAGTATCTAAACGTTCTATTTCGAACGTAATTGTATCGCCTTTTATAAACGTTTTATAAGCTTTGCTTTCAGATTTATCATAAACTTGATTGTTTCGAAATTCTAATTCTGGAATAGAATCCAATTCTGATTTTAAAGAGGTAATGGTTTCAATTTCTTTAACATAAGCGCATTTTGGCTCCACTACCAAACGATGCGAATAATCCATTGTATACGTTCGAACAAACTTTTTAGGAAATTCAGTTATAGCATCAACATTGTTGGGCTGGGCTTCAGAAAAATAGATAAAACTATTTTCTATAGCTGATTCTTTACAAGATGTAAATAAAAGCGTTCCCGCTAAAAGAATTAGGTAATTTTTCATGGTTGTTAGTTTTAAAATAGCAAGACAAAACTTATGCCAAAATATTTTATAACTAAACTTACCTATTTTCTTGTTTTAACCAATCGGTTTTTTTCTTAATAATTTTAATAATTACAATGGCAATTAATAAAAATATCATACTATATAATAGAAAAGGATTTGGTGCTTCATCATTTTTTAGGTAAACCCCAACATAATCAAAAACAAAGAAAATAGCAAATAAAACAAAGATACCTGTAATCTCTTTTCGCACTACTTTTTTCCAACTTAAGGACAAATCAGCCTTTATGAAATTTTTAAAATCAGGGACAAATGCTGGTACTTTATTAGACCAATCGGTATAAATACTTCCGAATTTATTTCTTAAAAATTGCTCCTCAGCATACATTATTCTTTCATAATATACCCAATAGGAAAGGGTAAATACCACAACAAACCAAAAATTTCCAGATAAAATTGCGGGTCCAAGCCACATGAAATAATTTCCCACATACAAAGGATGCCTTACTAAAGAATACATTCCTTTTGTATTCAAAGTATCCGCCACTTGATTTTTTACAGTTCTACCCGAAGTGTTTTTAGGTGTAAACCCAATAACGCAAATTCTAATGAATAAGCCAAAGAATCCAATTGCAAGACAAAACATCTCAAAATAAATCTCGTATGGTGAATTTTTTAGAAAAAAAGAATCAGGATTTAATTCTGTTTGAATAAAAAGTACAAAACCTATTACCAAAATAATGATAGGTAAAACACCTCTATATCTAAAGAGCCAAAGTCCTTGTTTTTCAAATTCTTCTTGTAATGCCATAGTTGAATTTATTTTATTAGTAAACTAGATATTACACATTAAATCTAAAGTGCATTACATCACCATCTTTTACAATGTATTCTTTTCCTTCTACTCTTAATTTTCCAGCTTCTTTTACTTTAGCTTCAGAACCAAAGTTTGAAAAATCTTCGAATGCAATCACTTCAGCACGGATGAATCCTTTTTCGAAATCGGTATGGATAACTCCAGCTGCTTTTGGTGCTGTATCTCCGATGTTAATAGTCCAAGCGCGAACTTCTTTAACACCAGCTGTAAAATACGTTTGTAATTTTAATAATTTATACGCTGCACGAATTAATACTGCCGAACCTGGCTCTGTTAATCCCATGTCTTCTAAAAACACTTGACGCTCTTCGTAGCTTTCCAATTCGGTAATATCTGCTTCTGCTCCTACTGAAAGAATAATCACTTCTGCATTTTCATCTTTTACTAACTCACGAACTTGGTCAACATATTTGTTTCCGTTTACAGCTGAAGCTTCGTCTACGTTACAAACATATAAAACAGGTTTTGTGGTGATTAATTGGAATTCTTCCATCATATCCACCTCATCTTGATTTTGAGGAACCACCGTACGAGCCGATTTTGCTTCCATCAAAGTCTCACGAATTCTATCTAATAATGCTTTTTCAGCTTGGGCTTCTTTATTTCCAGTTTTGGCAGCACGATTGGTTTTTTCCAAACGTTTTTCAACTGTTTCCAAATCTTTTAATTGCAATTCAATATCAATGGTTTCTTTATCGCGTATTGGATTTACATTACCATCAACGTGCACAATATTATCGTTATCAAAACAACGTAAAACGTGAATAATAGCATTACATTCTCTAATGTTTCCTAGGAATTGATTTCCTAAACCTTCTCCTTTACTTGCTCCTTTTACCAAACCTGCAATATCTACGATATCTACTGTTGCCATTTGAACACGCTCTGGCTTCACCAATTCCTCTAAACGAGCAATACGTGGATCTGGAACGTTTACCACACCAATATTTGGTTCTATAGTACAAAACGGAAAGTTAGCACTCTGCGCTTTAGCGTTTGATAAACAATTAAATAAAGTTGATTTTCCAACATTTGGCAATCCTACAATTCCTGCTTTCATTCTGAATGTATTTTTTAAAAGTGCGCAAATATACTTTAATCCTAATTAGTATCAAAGTATTAAATAAAAGGAGTTCATTTAGATTGCTTAATTATTCTTTAGGATTTTGCTCTTCGTTTTGAATATCTTCTTTTGGTTTTCCTAGACTTTCAATAACTGCTTTCTCTTCTGAGGTAGAAATAAAACCTGATTCAACATCCCAATAATTCGTAAAAAAAGAGGTTTTCTTATTGATTAGAGATTTTGCTTTAAATATGTTTTTATCGCTGTATTCAAAAGGCTGTTTATCGAAATCTGTAATAACCATGTGATTTTTTACTTCTATTCTTCGATCTTTTTTCTTGTAGCGTTTTTCAAAACCAATTACTTCTTTTGAATTAGCTAAATAGTATAAATCGCCTTCTAATCTAAATATGTTTTTAAATTCTAATTTATAAACTTTCCTACTAGCAAACATGCTCTCTTTATACTTCTGAAGTCTTTCTGAGGAAACATAAGAACTCAACTCTACTATTATTTTTTTATTACTATCATACACAATAATAAAATCAGAAAGAATTCCTTGAGACTCTGGAAATGGAACAATTTTAATCACTAAATAATCTTCATTGGAAGGATAAGTTTTAATGGAAAAATCATAAACTTTCTTAGCACTATTATCAAGAACTTCATCTAAATATTTAAACTGATAATAATTTTCAATAATATTATTTAAATCATACCCTAAAATATTGGGGTCGATGTCTCCATCTAAAACCCCAACAGCTCTATTTTGTTCTACTAAAATATCTGTTTTAATATTTTTTTCATTTCCAAGTATTTGAAAATTAATCAATCCATCGTTAAAAAAAACAATTTCACTATCACGTTTATAAAATTCTCGCAAGTAAATTTTTAAATTCACTGGAATTGTCATTTTATTTTTAGAATTTTCAACAATTCTCTTTAAAATTTGTTGGGGATGATCTTTTGTGACAATAAATTCTTCAAGTTGTTGTGTATTGGGCTCCATATAGACCACATTTTCATTTTTATTTAATGTGGCCATTTTAATAACAATGGTTTTATAAGACGAATGAATAAATTCCAAATCAGAACTTTTAGTTAAACTAACAAATGCTTTCCCGTCTTTATTAGTTAAAAAGCCTTGTCGTGTTCTTAAAGCAGTTATGGTTACTTCTTCTATAGGCAAATCTGTATCATAATCTTTCACAATAATTGTATATTCGATACTTTGTGAGAAAATCATCGAAGAAATCAAAAAGAATAAAAAAGTAAGTTTTTTTATCATAAAAATTTGCTATCTATCAAATTTAACGAAAAAATGTCAAAAACACACTTCTAATCCTATTTTTTTATGGCTATAAAACAAAAAAGAGAACTTTCTATTGAAAATTCTCTTTGATTATTGATTTTAAAAACGATTATTCGTTGTGTAAAAACGATTGTCTGTTCATCAATGTTTCTTCATTTTCCACATGATTATCATCTGGAACACAACAATCTACTGGACAAACCGCAGCACATTGTGGTTCTTCATGAAACCCTTTACATTCAGTACATTTTCCAGGAACTATATAATAAATATCATCTGAAATTGGAGTTTGAGCAACGTCTGAATCAACTTCAGTTCCATCAGGTAAAATTACTTTTCCGCTTAATTTTGTACCATCTTTCCATCTCCAATCATCAGCGCCTTCATAAATTGCTGTATTTGGACACTCAGGCTCACAAGCCCCGCAGTTGATACACTCGTCTGTTATTATAATTGCCATGTTTGCTTTTATGTTTAGAAATTAGAATTCAGAAAAACTTGATATTCTAATATAATGATTAATTTTGCGCTACAAAAATACAATGTAAACCAAATATAAACAAGTTACAAATGTTACAAATTGAAATAAAATCGAGTTTTGTTGAATTAGGAAATTTCTTGCGTCAATTTTCTGAAGACAGTAATACAAAAAACGCTTCGGTTTTACAAAACGATTTGTTCTTTCACGATTTTGAAGATTTAATAGTTCTTTCGCAATCGCATAATGGATGGTTTACCCCTGAACATGTCTACTTTAGTATTCAGTCTTGGGCCAAAGCATTAACGGAAGATAACTTGAATAAGTGGTTAACTCCATATGAATTCTCTAACACAAACATTAAAAAAGTTGGACTGGTTTTAGCCGGAAATATTCCATTAGTTGGCTTTCATGATTTTCTTTCGGTATTAATTTCTGGTCATGACGTGTTAGTAAAAACATCCTCAAACGATCAATATTTACTAAAATTTTTAGCAAAATATTTGATTGAAATAGAACCAAAACTTAACTCAAAAATAACGTTTGTTGAAGGCAAATTAGAAGGTTTTGATGCTGTTATTGCAACAGGAAGCAACAATACTGCTAGATATTTTGAGTATTACTTTAAAGATAAACCAAGTATTATTCGTAAAAACAGAAATTCTGTAGCTATTTTAAATGGAGAAGAATCATTTGAAGATTTAGTACAATTAGGCGAAGATATTTTTAGATATTTTGGATTAGGCTGTAGAAATGTTTCTAAACTTTTTGTTCCTCAAGGGTATAATTTTGACAACTTTTTCAAAGCAATGTATGAATACCGTGACGTAATTAAATATGAAAAATATGCTAATAATTACGACTACAACAAAGCAGTATTTTTAATGAGTAACTTTCAATTGTTAGATAATGAATTTTTAACCATTAAAGAAGATAGTAGTTACGCATCTCCAATCTCTTCCGTGTTTTATGAATTCTATGATAATTTAGAGGAATTAAATTCTCGATTACTAACTGAAGCTGAACAAATTCAATGCATCGTATCTAATTGTTATACTCAAAATTCTGTTGCGTTTGGACAAACACAACAACCTAATCTTTGGGATTACGCAGACAATGTTGATACTTTAGCATTTTTATCAAAAATATAATTTCATTTTTAATAATTATTATCCAATTATAAAACGTTTTCGTTAATAATTTTATATAATTATTATCAAATTAAAAGGTGATATTTATTTGTTATTTACGAAATTTGTCGTTTTAAAAAAATATTCAAAAATAACTACTACAACCACAATGAAAAAACACAACTACAGTGCTGGTCCATGCATACTTCCTCAAGAAGTTTTTGAAAAATCAGCGCAAGCTATTTTAGATTTCAATAATTCTGGCTTATCAATTTTAGAAATTTCTCATCGTAGCAAAGATTTTGTTGCAGTAATGAATGAAGCGAGAGCCTTAGTTCTAGAACTTTTAGGATTAGAAGGCAAAGGATATCAAGCCTTATTCTTAGCGGGTGGAGCCAGTTTAGAATTCTTAATGGTTCCATACAATTTGATGAAAGTAGATGGAAAAGCTGCTTACTTAGATACTGGAACTTGGGCAAACAGTGCAATTAAAGAAGCGAAACATTTTGGCGAAACTATAGTTGTTGCATCATCCAAAACAGAAAACTACAATCATATCCCAAAAGATTATTCAATTCCAAGTGATGCAAGTTATTTTCATTGCACGAGTAACAATACCATTTTTGGAACACAAATGAAATCGTTTCCAAATATAAATGTTCCTTTAGTTTGCGATATGAGTTCTGATATATTTTCACGCGTTTTAGATTTTTCAAAATTTGATTTAATTTATGCAGGAGCACAAAAAAACATGGGACCCGCAGGCGCTACTTTAGTTGTTGTTAAAGAAGAAATTTTAGGTAAAACAGGAAGATCTATTCCAAGTATGTTAGATTACCAACAGCATATTGCAAAAGAAAGCATGTACAATACTCCTCCTGTGTTTCCAATTTATGCTTCACTTTTAACTTTACAATGGTTAAAAAAATTAGGAGGTATTGCTGCAATTGAAAAAATAAATGAAGCCAAAGCAGCTTTATTATATTCAGAAATTGACAGAAACCCTTTATTTAAAGGCGTTGCTGCAACTGAAGATCGTTCAAATATGAACCCTACATTTGTTTTAGTAAATCCAGAACACGAAGCATTATTTGATAGTATGTGGAAAGCGGCTGGAATTTCTGGTTTAGCAGGGCATCGTTCGGTAGGTGGATATCGTGCTTCCATGTATAATGCGCTACCACTAGAGAGTGTTCAAGTGTTAGTTGATGTAATGAAAGAATTAGAAAATAAAATTTAGTAACTAGTTATTAGTAGAATAAAAATATATAGAATGAAAGTATTAGCAAACGACGGAATTTCAAAAAGCGGTATCAAAGCTTTAGAAAAAGGAGGTTTTGAAGTAATTACAACAAAAGTAGCACAAGAACAAGTGGCTAACTACATCAATACACATGATGTAAAAGTTATTTTAGTAAGAAGTGCAACTAAAGTACGTAAAGATATTATCGACGCTTGTCCAGGGCTAAAAATCATTGGTCGTGGAGGTGTTGGAATGGATAATATTGATGTGACTTATGCTCGCGAAAAAGGATTACATGTAATTAACACACCTGCTTCTTCATCTGAAAGTGTTGCCGAATTAGTATTTGCGCATTTATTTACTGGGGTACGTTTTTTACATGATTCTAACCGAAATATGCCACTAGAAGGCGACACCAATTTTGAAGGATTAAAAAAAGCCTATGCAAATGGAGTTGAATTAAGAGGTAAAACTTTAGGAATTATTGGCTTTGGACGAATTGGTCAAGCAGTTGCAAAAATGGCTCTTGGTTTGGGAATGAAAGTTGTTGCTGCTGATAAATTTGTGAGCGAAGCTATTATTCGTGTAGATTTTTACAATGGTCAATTTATTAATGTTGATATAAAAACAGAACCTTTAGAAGATATTTTTAAACATTCTGACTTTATAACGTTACATGTTCCGGCACAAGATGGTTATGTAATTGGGAAAGAAGAATTTGCTCAA
>JBILST010000084.1:0-8715 GCA_044371865.1 Flavobacterium sp. | reverse complement strand
GCAATCCTTTTAAAGGAATAATTTGTAAGTCCTTGTTTTGTATTTCTTTACGAATGCCAATTAAAGGCATGATTGAATATCCTAAACCTGCTAAAATGGCTTGTTTGATGGCTTCGTTTGAGGTTAATTCCATGCGCTTACTGATTTTTATATCGTTATGCTCAATGAAACGTTCCATGGTTTGGCGTGTACCAGAACCACTTTCTCTAAAAAGTAATGGTCGATTTTGTAGAATATTCTCAATACTTTTTTTTGTGCTAAAATCTTCATCCATATTCCCAACAAAATATAATTTATTTTGCATTAAATCAATTTTGTCTACTTTCATTTTTTCGGGAAGAATAGAGACTAATGCAAAATCTACTTCGTTGTTTTGTAAACTTTTTATAACTTTATTTTTATTCGTTACATCCATATCTAACTCTACACCTGGATGCATTTTTAAAAAATCGGCTAAGAAATAAGGCATTACATACTTTCCAGTGGATACTACCGAAATCTTAATTTTCCCAAAAAGTTGTCCTTTATACGCTAAGGTTTTATAATCGATTGTATTAACTTGTTGTAAGATTTGTTCGGCGGCCTCTGCAATTTCTTTTCCAAAATCGGTTACATAAATCTTTCTTCCTACTACTTCCGTTAGCGGAATTTCAAATTGATCTTGAAAATTTTTCAGTTGAATAGAAACAGCTGGTTGGGTTAAATGCAACTCTTCCGAAGCTTTAGTAACACTCTGGTTTTGTACTACTTTTAAGAATATTCGCAACTGGTTTAAAGTGTAATTCATAAATTTAATTTATATATTATATAGCAAATATAAATAAAAATATATGAAATAAAGTATAGAGATTTGCATAAAAATAATGAAATCATGAAAAAAGTAACGATTGCTAAAGGAGACGGGATAGGTCCGGAAATTATGGAAGCGGTTCTGAAAATTATTAAAAAATCGAATGCTCCAATTGATTTTGAAGAAATTGAAATAGGAGAAAAGGTTTATTTAGCGGGTAATTCTTCAGGTATCTCTGATGCTTCATGGGAGGTCATCCGAAAAAACAAAGTATTATTAAAAGCGCCCATTACTACACCTCAAGGGGGTGGATACAAAAGTTTGAATGTTACCATGCGAAAAGCGTTGGGCTTGTTTGCTAATATTAGACCTTGTGTGTCTTTACATCCTTTCGTGAATACTAATTTCCCAAATTTAGATATAGTAATTGTTCGAGAAAATGAAGAAGATTTGTATGCAGGAATTGAACATCAACAAACCGACGAAGTGGTGCAATGTTTAAAATTAATTAGTAGACCTGGATGCGAAAAAATTATTCGTTATGCCTTTGAATACGCTCAAAATTATGGTCGAAAAAAAGTCACTTGTTTTAGTAAAGACAATATTATGAAGCAAACCGATGGTTTATTTCATCAAGTTTTCAAAGAAATCGCTATGGAATATCCAAATATTATAGCGAACCACATGATTATAGATATCGGTACAGCTTATTTAGCGGATCATCCAGAGAAGTTTGATGTAATTGTAACTTCTAATTTATATGGTGATATTATTTCTGATGTTGCAGCACAAATTGCAGGTTCTGTTGGTTTAGCAGGCTCAGTTAATATTGGAAATGAATGCTCGATGTTTGAAGCTATTCATGGATCTGCACCTGATATTGCTGGACAAAACGTAGCGAATCCATCGGGACTACTACAAGCAGCAATTGCTATGTTGTATCATTTAGGTTTTACTACAGAAGCAACTCGAATTCAAAATGCATGGTTAAAAACTTTAGAAGACGGAATTCATACCGCAGATGTTTACAATGATGTGTTGACTAAACAATTAGTTGGAACTTCTGAATTTGCGGATGCTGTGATTGTTAATTTTGATAAACTGCCAAGTATATTAAAAGCAGTTGCACCTCCTAAAAATTCAGTCATTCATTTACCAGATTATATAAGAAGACCTGCTTTAGAAAAAGAATTGTTAGGTGTTGATGTATTTGTTCACTGGAATGGATATGATGCTAATGTATTAGCAACAAATTTGAAGAAACTAGAAATTGGAAAAATGGATTTAGTTATGATATCAAATCGAGGTGTAAAGGTGTGGCCAAATGGTTTTTCAGAAACATTTTGTACTGATCATTGGAGATGTCGATTTCAATCTAACCACCCTATAGATAAGAATGTTATTGTAACGCTTTTAGGAAAGGCCATCGATTTAGGTATAGATGTAATAAAAACAGAAAACCTGTATCAATTTGATGGTGTTAAAGCATATTCAATGGGACAAGGGCAATAATATAAATTTTGTTTATGTATAGTATAAAAAATATAAATAAAAATATATGATTAATAATCCTAAAATTTGCAACAGAAATCAATCTGAAAGAAACAACCTAGTTATGAGAAAAATAATAATACAAATTATTTTGATTTTATGTGTAGTAGTTGAATCATTTTTGATTTTTAAGATGCTTGTTACACCGGCTATTATTTATCAAGAACTTTATACTGGACTTGCCATTTTGATAATGTTAGTAATGATTCGATTAATAAATAATTTAACCAATATTGCGTATGGAAACCCTGAAGAAAATTAATTTGTTCAATGGTGAATTCAATTCGTTTGAAGCACGTGAAATATTACTAGATATGTGCAATAAAAACATCCATTTTAATAAAGTCCAAAACTTTAGTTCTCAAATTCGTTTTGGTGAAGATGATGAAAAGGCATTGCATCGCATTGTTCAATTAAAAGAGAGTGTGCTGCTTATTTCTGAAATTTTAGAAGAAGCGAAATCACACAATAAAAACCTCACAATAAAATCGTTCATAGAAATTGAGTATGAAGAATAACCTTGATTTTTTTTCTGGCCGACGTTTGCTTATTGTTACCAAACATCAAAAGGAGGAAGTCATTGCGCCAATATTTGAAGAAGCTTTAGGAGTGAAATGTTTTGTGGCAAAAGACTTTGATACGGATAGTTTAGGTACCTTTTCGGGTGAAATTGCTCGAAATGATTCTGCTTTAACCACGCTCAGAAAGAAATGTTTGGAAGGTATGAAAATGGAAGGTTTTGATTTGGCTGTAGCAACAGAGGGCTCTTTTGGAAATCATCCTACAGTCTTTTTTGCTCCTGCTAATGATGAATTGATGATGCTGGTAGATCTAAAGAATAATCTTGAAATTGTTGAACGTGTACTAAGCTTGGAAACCAATTTTGACAGTTCTGAAATTGATTCTCAAGAAGAATTAATACAATTTTTAGATAGGATTCAATTTCCCACGCATGGTGTTATTTTGAAGGATGCAGGAGAAAATTGGTCTACAATCTATAAAGGTATTACCGATTATGATTTGATGATGCATAAATATCATGATTTACTTGCATCGGGAAAATCTTGTTTTGTTGAAACCGACATGCGAGCGATGTTTAATCCAACACGCATGCAAATTATAAAAGAAGTTAGTTTAAAGTTAATTAACAAGTTGCACTCGGTTTGTCCTGAATGCTTATTTCCCGGCTTTGGTGTGGTTGGTGCCGAAGCCGGTTTATTATGTAGTTTTTGTTCGATGCCAACTCGATCTACATTGGCACATATATATCAATGCCAACATTGTCAACATGAATCTAAAGTTTTGTATCCCAATGGAAAGAAATTTGAAGAACCCATGTATTGTGATTTTTGTAACCCATAAAAAATAATGATAAGTAAAGACATTAATTTAGCTGTTCAACATCTCAATAAAAATGGTATTATAGGTTTCCCTACCGAGACTGTTTACGGTTTGGCAGGAAATGCTTTTGAAACCTCGGCCATTAATAAAATATTTGAAGTAAAAAAACGTCCCACTTTTAATCCGCTGATTGTTCATATTAAAGGAATTGAAGATTTAGCTCAAGTAGCTCAAGATATTCCGCCAATAGCTTATGAGTTAGCCAATGAATTTTGGCCTGGACCGTTGACGTTGATTTTAAAAAAGCAACCGCATATTCCAGATTTGGTTACTGCAAATCAAGATACGGTAGCGGTTCGTATACCTAATCATTCCATAGCATTAGAGCTTCTAAATAAATTAAATTATCCTTTGGTAGCGCCTAGTGCAAATCCTTTTACAAGTATTAGTCCCACCTCTGCAAAGCATGTAGAAGAATACTTTTCTACTCAAATTGATATGGTTTTAGATGGTGGTATTTGTGCTGCTGGAATAGAATCTACAATTGTTGGATTTAATAATAACAAAGTAGTTTTATATCGTTTAGGAGCCATTCCAGTAGAAGCGATTGAAAAAATTACAGGAACATTAGTTGTACCCAATAAAAAAGAAAGTAAACCAATTACTCCGGGCATGTTTTTAAAACATTATGCTCCTAAAACTGATTTTATTTTAACTAGAAATGTAAAAGAAGAAATGGACTGGTATTCCGATAAGAAAATAGGGTTATTGCTTTTTAATAGGTATGAGACCGATCTAGATACAAAATATCAGCGATTACTTTCTGAAGAAGGGGATTTAAAAATAGCAGCATCAAAATTATATGATGTGCTTCATCAATTAGATAAAATGAATTTAGATGTAATAATTGCCGAACGTTTTCCAGAATATGGATTAGGAAACTCGATTAATGACCGATTAGAACGTGCAGCAAAAAAAGAAAACAATATTACTAACGACTTAACAACAGAAAATGGATTTTAACTTACTTCTTGAAAATTTAACGAATCCCGCATTACTCTATTTTATTCTTGGAATTGTTGCCGTTTGCTTAAAAAGCGATTTAGAAATTCCGCAAAATTCTTCAAAATTTATTTCCTTGTATTTACTTTTTGCTATTGGATTTAAAGGTGGTCAAGAGTTATCTCACGAAACAATTAATAGTGAAATTATTTGGTCCATTTTATTCGGAATTTCGATAGCGATATTGATTCCATTATATACCTTTTTTATTTTAAAACGTAAATTGAATGTACACGATGCTGGTGCCATAGCCGCTGCTTACGGTTCAATCAGTGCTGTAACTTTTGTAACTGCAGTATCGTATTTGGAATCGCATCAATTATCACTACATGGTTACATGGTTGCTATTATGGCGCTTATGGAATCGCCTGCTATTATTGTGGGATTAGTATTGATATCGATTTTTAACAAAGAGAAAAGTCAGAAAATTAACAAAACTGAGATTTTACGTCACTCCTTTACCAATGGAAGTGTTTTACTGATATTAGGAAGTTTGATAATTGGTTATTTAACAAGTGCTAAAGAAGCACAAGGGATTCAACCTTTTACGAACGATTTGTTCAAAGGGTTTTTAGCCATTTTCTTATTAGATATGGGAATTACGAGTGGTAAAAAATTGAAATCATTCTTTGCACATGGTTGGTTTCCTTTTGCCTTTGCCTTGTTAATTCCGTTAGTAAATGGAAGTATTTTTGCTTGGTTGAGTGGTTTTGTTACAGATGATATTTCTAATCGTTTCATTTTTTCGATACTAGCAGCAAGTGCTTCTTATATAGCTGTTCCTGCGGCTATGAAAATAACAGTTCCAAAAGCCAATCCGGGGTTGTTTTTACCCATGGCGTTAGCAATAACGTTTCCTGTAAATATTACCATTGGTATGCCGATTTACTTTTATGTTGTTCAGCATTTTTAATATTATTTTTTAAATTTATTTTAAACCCTGAAATCATATTGGTTTCAGGGTTTATTTTTTTTATTCTTTATGAACGTCTTTAAATTGAAACATATCAAATAGTCGTTGTTCTTTTTCATTATCAAACCCACAAGTTGATTTGAATTCTTTTGGATTTTCATAGGTTCCAAAAAGCATATCCCACCAAACGATATCGCCATAGTTATTAGTGTGTTTATCGTATTCATGATGAATTCTGTGCATTTCTGGTCGTTGGAAAATATACCCAACCCATTGTGGTGTTTTTACATTGGTATGATAAAAGAATTCGCCAAGAGCAGTAAATAAAGTATAAACAGCACCAGCTTCAACATCTAATCCTAAAGTTGTAAATACTAAAAGGCTTCCAATAATTGAATTTACAGTCATTTCTAACGGATGTTTATAAAATGATGTGATAACTTCTAATCGCTGTGGGCTGTGGTGAATTTGGTGAAAATGCGTCCATAAATAATCAATTTTATGTCTCCAACGATGCCACCAATAAAAGATGAACGTAGCAATGAAGTAGGCGATAAGTCCGCCTAAAAATGGATTTACATGATTTGAAAGGTGAAATAGAGAATACTGTGATAGCCAAATTTCCCAAGTATAACCTGCTAAAGTTACAACGCCTAGTTGAATAAAATTAATTGCTAAAACTCTGATAGTCCAAGTTGGAACTTCAGGTAATTTCCAACCTGGAATTAATCGCTCTAATAAAAAGCAACCTCCAAAAACGATAAAAATGATGGTAAGTGTCATAGTAATTTTTTAATTGATTTCTAAACCAAAATTACTATTGACTAAATATATAATTGATGCACCTAAGTTAATAAATACGTTTTCTAATACGGCTTAACGATTGCGGTTTTACCCCAACGTATGAAGCAATTAAATATTGAGGAATGCGTTGTACTAAATCTTTATAATGTTCTAAAAAATAGCGATAACGATCTTCAGGATTATAGCGATGAACGGTCAACAATTGATTTACCATTATGATAAATCGATGTTCAATAATTATTCTTCCTAGTAGATTAGCATTTCTTGAAATTTTATACAGTTTTTGTAATTCTTCATAGTCTATTACTAAAAACTCACAATCTTCTAATGCTTGAATGTTTTGTATTGACTGTTCTTTAGAAATAAAACTCCCATAATCTGCTACAAATTCACCTTCTTTGTGAATTCTAAAGTTGCTTCTTCCTCATTTCTGAAAACGTAATAGCGTACTATTCCTTTGCATAAAAAGCCTAATTTAGTGCAAACTTCGGTGGCTTGTAAAAAGTGTTCGTTCTTCTTTAATTTATAAGGTTTGAAAACACTTAAGAACAATTGTTCTTCATCAGCTTCTAAATTGGTAATGTGTTTTAATGTTTGTAAAAGAATGTCGGAATTTTGCATAAATTCATTAAAATTGAATATAGAGATACTTTTTCAGTCGTTTTAACGTTCCATAAAAGTATGAAAAAGTTTATAATTATTCTCGTGGTTCTATTTTTTGGTTGCCAATCCAAGGAAACTAAACAATTAACAGTTGGTATACAGCCCTATGGCCTATTTTCAGCCGCTAAAACAGACACCATTGCCAAAACAATTGCTGATTTCTATCAGATACAAACCGTAATACTTCCCGCTAAAGAAATGTACAAAGAAGCTTTTACGGAAGTCAAATCACCAAGATATCGAGCGGATAAAATGATTAATCTTCAAAAAAAGAATAAAGTAGCTTCTTTAGATTTTATTTTAGGATTGACTTCAAAAGATATTTCCGTAACTAAAAAAGACAAATGGGGAAAAATAAAAACCCCAACCTACAAATATGCTGATTGGGGAATTATGGGTTTGGCGTATTGCCCGGGAAATAGTTGTATTGTTTCTACCTTTCGTATTCAGCATGCCAATTCAAAAACGCATTTTACTCGTTTTAAAAAAGTAGCGGTTCATGAATTTGGACATAATTTAGGATTACCACATTGTTCTGATAAAACTTGCGTTATGACTGATGCTGTGGAAAGTGTAAAAACGATTGATAATGCTAAATTGGCGTTGTGTGTAAAGTGTAAATCACAATTGGATTAATACTTCCCACTCAATAATTCACCGCCAATAGCTGATTTTGCTTCAATTCCTAATTTCTTCATCATTTCATAAGTCGTACAAACGGCTGCTGAAGTTACAGGAATACCGCATTCTGCTTGTATCAAATCAATTGCTTCTAACGATGGCATTTGTACACAAGCTGAAGCAACCAAAACATCTACATCAGTTAAATCCAATTGTTTGTAGATTTCTAATAAATTCATTGGGTTTTGTGCTGCCACTTCTAAATTGTCTGGAATTTCTAAAGCAATACTTTGTTTTACCTTAATGCCTTGATTTTCGATATAATCCACTACCATGTCAGTTAATGGTCGCATATAGGGTGTGATAATTGAAATTTGTTTCGCACCTAAAACCTTCAAACCATTAATCAAAGCACCAGCCGAAGTTACAATTGGAGTAGGGAAGTCATTGGCAACTGTTTCTTGATGTAAATTTACTTCCGAAACGCAATGATAACCGCGTCCCATGCTCATAATGGCTACTAAACATGCATAACCCATTACGTCAACATGCGCATCGGATAATTCTTGCGCGCATTTTAAACTCATGGCATCCATTGCTTCCAATTCTTCTTTAGTTACTTTTTTCATGCGCATTCTGCTGCTGTGAAACGTAAAACGTTCTGGTAAAATGGTTTCACGTGAGCGGAAGATTGCTGGTATTTCGGTTTCCATCGTTACGTTTGAGGATGGAACTATTTGGCCTATTCTAAATTTCATTTTTATATTTTTTTTGGAACGCAGATTTAAAAATATAAGATTTTTTTAAAATTATTTGAATTTATTAAATCTGAGATTATTAGTACTAAATTTTATTAATTGAATTATTTAACTTTTTTCCCGTTTTCATATACTGTAAAACACTCTTCATCTTTTCGATAAAAAATATCTTTTCCATGTTTCACACCTTCTTTATATTCTGTTTGGGATCT
>JBILST010000083.1:0-8716 GCA_044371865.1 Flavobacterium sp. | reverse complement strand
TCTTTAATGGTGAGTTGTAAATTATGAATGGTAAATTATATTTTTCAATTCAAAATTCACCATTTACAATTCACAATTATTTTTTCCCTATTCTTTGTTTTGTTGTAATAATTATTGAAGCTAAAATTTTATTAATTTCAATAATGTCCTTTTTTAATGATTGAAATTGTGTTTCGTTAAGATATTCTGACTGAAACAAAAGATCCAACCAATAATCCGTTTCATTTACTTCTTTTTGAGCAATGGCTAGTTTGTGAATAAAATCTAATTTGCTTTCTGCTTGCTCTGCTTCACGAACTAAAGCACCAATTGCTGTTCCACTTCTTAGAAGTTGTTTACTTAATACATACTCCTTCTTTTCCTGATTCAGAAACTGATATAATTTAACAACTCGTAATGCAAAATTAAATGATTTGTTTTTAATAACATTATCCCCCATAATTCATCATTTAGAATTCACAACTCACAATTATTTAAGTTTCTCGTTGTTATGATGACGATCGTGATCGCGTTTAGTTTTTAAATCCATCTTTTTATCAAAAGCAGCTTGCAAATCTACTCCCGTTTGATTGGCTAAACATAAAACCACAAAAACCACGTCTGCTAATTCTTCGCCTAAATCTTTATTTTTATCACTTTCTTTCTCTGATTGTTCTCCATATCTACGCGCGATAATTCGAGCCACCTCACCTACTTCTTCTGTAAGTTGGGCCATATTTGTTAATTCATTGAAATAACGAACTCCGTGTTCTTTAATCCAATTATCAACTTCTTGTTGGGAGTTTTTTAGGTTCATATTATTTTTTATCTGTTTTATTTCTATTTAAAAAAGGAATTCCAAACACTTGCAGAAACCCCATAAACAATCCAAAAAACAATGCTTGTACTACAAATCTAATAGTTTCTAACTTTACTTCCATAAAATAAATTATAACACCATAAAGCACTGTGTTTATAAGTGATATAATTAAAAATCTGATTAGCTTTTGTTTCATTTACTCTTTATTTTTTGTGTCTATTATAATTGTTACAGGACCATCATTAACCAAACTCACTTTCATATCGGCTCCAAATTGTCCCGTTTGTACTTTTTTACCCAACTCTATTTCCATTTGATTTACAAAAGATTCGTAAAGTGGAATGGCTATTTCAGGTTTTGAGGCTTTGATATAACTTGGACGATTCCCTTTTTTAGTTAAAGCATGTAATGTGAATTGAGAAACAATAATCATTTCACCGTCAATATCTTTTAACGACAAATTCATTACTTGGTTTTCATCTTCAAATATTCTTAAATTGACTATTTTAGAAGTTAACCAATTGATATCTTCTTGTTTATCAGCATCTTCAATTCCTATTAAAACCAAAAGCCCTTTTGCAATTTCGGCTACTTGCTTGGTATCAATTATAACTGATGATGATGAAACTCGTTGAATTACTGCTCTCATTTAAAAAATAAAATCCAAAAATATAAAAAATATCAGAAAAAATTTACGGAAATCCGTAAAATAGCTTATTTTCTTGTTTCATCGCTGGCTCTTCGTTCGGCATCATAAATGTCGGCACGGTATTGCTCTTCGTCTCCTTCTAAAATTTGGGTATAACTTTTATAGCGTGACCATGAAATTTCGTCGTTTTCTAAAGCTGCTTTAATGGCGCAATGTGGTTCATCTTTGTGCAAGCAATTATTGAATTTGCATTGGTCTTTCAGTGCAAAAAATTCTGGAAAATAATCACCAATTTCTTGTTTTTCCATATCTACAATTCCAAAACCGCGAATCCCTGGTGTATCGATAATTTGCGCTCCAAAAGACAAATCAAACATTTCTGCAAAAGTAGTAGTGTGCTTTCCTTGTGCATGAGATTCAGAAATTTGTTTGGTTTTTAAATTTAAAGAGGGTTCTAATGTGTTTACCAAAGTTGATTTTCCAACCCCAGAATGTCCTGAAAACATAGAAACTTTATCTTTCATTAAGGCTTTTAATTCCTCAATTCCTTTTCCGTCTTTAGCAGAAACTCGTAAGCATTTATACCCAATTGACGAATACACATGTTGCAAATATAATTGCTCGTCTAATGTAGGGTCATCAAACGTATCAATTTTATTAAAAACTATAATTGCTTCGATTCCGTAAGCTTCTGCCGTAACTAAAAATCGGTCTATAAAACTTGTAGTAGTTGGTGGGTTATTAATGGTAACTAACAGAAAAACCACATCAATATTCGATGCAATAATATGTATTTGATGTGATAAATTTACCGATTTTCTAACAATGTAATTTTTTCTGTCTTGAATTGCCGTAATTACACCCGTAGTTTCATCGGTTGTATTTTCGATATCGTAATCTACTACATCTCCCACCGCAATAGGATTGGTACTTTTAATACCTTTCATTCTAAATTTACCTTTTATACGGCACTCTAAAAAATCACCATTTTCTGTTTTAATGGTGTACCAACTTCCGGTAGATTTATAAACGATTCCTGTCATGCAAAGTTAAAAGTTAGAAGTTAGAAGTTAGAAGTTTTCTAAATCTACTTCGTTTATTGAAGCAAAGATAGTGTTTCTTCTTAAAAATTAAGAAATAAAAAAGACCACTTAAAAAGTGGTCTTTCATGTATTTTTTTTGTAATTCTTAGTATTTGTAAGAAACACCTGTTTTAATTGCTTGAGAACCTCCTAACGCATTTGAATTTGCGCCTGTTGTGGTTTTATCAGCCGTTAATAAAATGAAAGGACATCCTTGCTTAGCTGCATCCATTTTCAATTTCTTTTGCGCTTTTTTATCTCCAGTATTTCCTGTTTGAAAGTTGATTAATCCTGTTTTACCTCTTACTTCACCACCTTTTTTTAATCCAGCGATATAAGATTTGTCTTCTAAAATAACAACTTTTTCCCAATCAGCTTCTCCGTTGACAACAATTTTTTCAGTCACTTCTTCAACACGACCTGTTTTACCGTAAACAATTTTTTCAATTGCATATTTTCCAAATGTGTTTTCAGCATCTTCTCCATCATATTTGAATACAACAGTATACTCATCTAATCTAAGTACTTTACCTTCTACAACTTCACCACTATGTTTGTGAATTTTGTCAACTTGAGCATTTGCTGCAAAACCTAAAAAAACTACAGCTAATAATAAGATTTTTTTCATTTTATTGTTATTTATTATTTAATATTAAAATTCATTACAATAATACAATATTTTTTAAATACCGCTATACGAAAATATTCGTATTTTTATTTTTTAAATATATTTTCTTGATGACTAATACTCTCTTGATGTATCGCTTTAAACAATAACATTACAAAATCACTACTCAATCCCTTTTCTTCGCCTTCTAAAATCATTTTCCCTAAGATTTCATTCCAACGTTGGTTTTGTAAAATGGCTACATTTTTCTCTTTCTTTAATAATCCTATTTTGTCGGCTACTTTCATTCTGTTCCCCAAAATCTCTAATAACTTACCATCAAACTCATCAATTTGCATGCGGAGTTTTGCCATTTTTTGGTTGTACTCACTTTCATCATCCGTTACTTTTCT
The DNA here is from genome assembly GCA_044371865.1 of Flavobacterium sp. Lineage (GTDB taxonomy): Bacteria > Bacteroidota > Bacteroidia > Flavobacteriales > Flavobacteriaceae > Flavobacterium. The sequence goes on along the minus strand of JBILST010000083.1, from coordinate 5,166 downwards.
TACTCGTAAATTAACGAACATTTGTTTCAAAGTCGCAGGCGTTACTTGTTGGGCTGCATCACTCCAAGCGTTGTCTGGATCAATATGTGTTTCAATAATTAATCCGTCATAATTCAAATCTAAGGCTTGTTGAGACACTTCTTGAATCATATCGCATCTTCCTGTAATGTGCGAAGGATCACAAATCAAAGGTAAATCAGGAAAACGATTTTGTAAATCAATTGCAATTTGCCATTCAGGATTATTACGATATTTTGTTTTTTCGTAAGTTGAAAATCCTCTGTGAATAACTCCTAATTTCTTAATATTCGCATTATACAATCGTTCTAAACCACCAATCCATAACGATAAATCAGGATTAACTGGATTTTTTAATAAAACAATTTTATCAGTTCCTTCTAATGCATCCGCAATTTCCTGAACTGCGAATGGATTTACAGTAGTTCTGGCTCCAATCCACAGCACATCAATATCGTTTTCCAATGCTAATTTTACGTGAGCTGCTGTTGCTACTTCGGTTGCCATTAACAAACCTGTTTCTGCTTTGGCTTTTTGCAACCATTTTAATCCAATTTCTCCGACACCTTCAAACCCACCCGGACGTGTGCGAGGTTTCCAAATTCCAGCACGGAAAATAGAAACATCTGAATTTTTTAATTCATGTGCTATTTTTAAAACTTGTTCTTCGGTTTCGGCGCTACATGGGCCTGCAATTACAAGCGGATGATTTAATTGAAAATCATCTAACCAAGTGCGTAATTCTTTTTTATTTTCCATAATCCTTAATTCACTGTAAAATTACTATTTATTTTAAAATTATTATTGTTTACTCTTTTCATATTCGCCCAAAACCTTGAAATGCGTTGTCATGATTTCCATTACTTTTTTCGCCTTTTCAAAATGTTTGTATTTTTCAAAAACCACATCCACAAAAAAAGCATACGTAAAAGGCGTTTCAATAATGGGAAGCGATTGTATTTTTGTTAAATTCAATTTACAATTATTCAAAACATTTAAAACTGTTGCCAAGGAACCTGGTGTATCATCTAATTCAAATTTTATCGAAGCTTTATTGATAAGTTCTTTTGGAATTTCTTTATTGGTTGCTTTTAAAACCACAAATCTTGTTTTATTACTTTTTACGGTATGAATTCCGTCAGCAATAATCTCTAAATTGTAAATTTGGGCCGCAACTGGTCCGCCAAGAGCACCGATTCCTTTTAATTGATTTTCCTGAATTCGTTTTGCCGCAATTGCAGTGTCTGAACTTTCAACCAACTTTATATGCGGATATTGACTAAAAAAATTAGCACATTGCAACAAAGCAATTGGATGCGAATGCACTTCTTGAATTTCTTCAATAGTTTGCCCAGGAAACACCATCAAATTCATATGTATGTCTAAAAAATGCTCTCCTATAATGTGTAAATCGTATGAATCGATTAAGGCGTAATTAGGCAAAATCGCTCCCGCAATTGAATTTTCAATCGCCATAATAGCTTTGTCTGACTGGTTATTTTTTAAACTATTAGCTACATCTCTAAATGTAACACATTCATCCAAACCAATTACTTCACCAAAATAACGATGTGCTACTTGGTGATGAAACGACCCTTGAATTCCCTGAATTGCGACTTTAATTTCCATAATATATGAGCAAAAAAAAATCCCGATTTGCATCGGGATTGTATGTTTATAAAATAAATTTATTTGATTTATATAATAGCACAACAATCCCTCAACTGTCTCCAGAAGAAATTAAAAGAATTGTTATAAAAAAACGTGCTGTTATTATGCATTATGACTTTGTAATTATATTTTGCTAAAGTAATAAAAAAAAATAAAAAACAAAATACTTTTTTAAATAAATTTGAGTTCTTTTAAAAAAAGTTACTTTTGCTAAAATTTACATCATATGTCGATAGAAGTTCAAAATATTTCAAAAAATTACGGAGACCAAAAAGCGTTAGACAACATTAGTTTTTCAGTAAAAAAAGGAGAAATTTTAGGTTTTCTAGGACCGAATGGTGCCGGAAAATCAACTTTAATGAAAATTTTGACCACTTATTTATCAGCCGATAGCGGAACCGCTGTGGTAAACGAACATGATGTAGCTTCTGCACAAAAGGAAGTTCAAAAATCGGTTGGTTATTTACCAGAACACAATCCGTTGTATTTGGATTTATATGTGAGAGAATATTTGGCTTTTAATGCCGATTTACATAAAGTTGCCAAATCGAGAATTGATGAAGTAATTGCTTTAACTGGATTAACTCCAGAAAGTCATAAAAAAATAGGTGAACTTTCTAAAGGTTATCGTCAACGTGTAGGATTAGCAACGGCTTTATTACACAATCCAGATGTTATGATTTTAGATGAGCCTACTACTGGTTTGGACCCAAATCAATTGGTGGAAATTAGGGATTTGATTAAAAATATCGGAAAAAATAAAACGGTTTTTCTATCAACACATATTATGCAAGAAGTAGAAGCTATTTGTGATAGAATTATCATTATCGATAAAGGAAAAATTGTTACCGATAAAAAACTAAACAAATTAGTTGCCGAAGAAACAGAACAAGTTATTGAAGTAGAATTTGACAAAAAGGTTTCTGAATCTGATTTTATGGCTTTACCAAATTTAAAATCGGCAAAAAACACACATGATTTAGTTTGGGAAATTACTTTTACTACTGCAACTGACATGCGACCTGCTTTATTTGATTTTGCACAAGCCAATAATTTGAGAACCTTACAAATTGTATTGAAAAGCAAGAACCTAGAACAGATTTTTAGAGAAAAAACAGCTAAAAAATAAAAAAATCTCCTTACAAATTTTATTTATAAGGAGATTTTAAGAGTATTTATCTTCAATTAATTCAATGTTGCTAAATACTTTTGTCTAAGTTTAAAATAATCATCGTATAATACTGAAAGAGCATAAGATGATAGTTTTTCGTCTAAAATAGAACTATAAATAAAATCCTCTTCTGTAAAACCACATTTTACAATGGCAGTTTTTATGTTATTTACTGCTTCTTGTTTTTTCCCTTGATAGAAATAACAATTCGCTATCTCTATGTACACTTCTTTTAAGTTTTCACCTTTTGACACCTTGATATAATTTTCATACACTATTATTGCCTCGGTGTAATCCTTATTATTTGATAATGCTCTAGCTTTATTTAAAATAGAGTCCAATTCACCCGCAAATCCCATTTGAGCCACGAGTACTATTACGAAAGTAAATATTGAATTTTTCATAATAACTTGATTTTAATATCATGAAATTACGAAAATAAATTATATCTACAAACTTTTGTTAAGAAAACAAACAAATAACTTAATAAATGTTTTAAAAATGGAATAACTGTTACTAAAATATTTCTTTAGCAATCGCTTTTACATTTTCAGCCTTTCCCATTGAATAATAGTGCAAAACCGGAATTCCCGCTGCAACTAATTCCTTACTTTGTTGGGTGCACCACTCAATTCCAATTTGCTTCACAGCATCGTTATCTTTTGCTTTTACAACCTCCATAATTAAATCATCCGGTAACTCCAAACTGAATCGATGTGGAATTAAATTCAATTGTTTTTTGGTGGCGATAGGTTTCAATCCCGGAATAATTGGAACGGTAATTCCAGCAGCTCTGCATTTTGCAACAAAATCAAAGAATTTTTTATTATCAAAAAACATTTGGGTAATGATATAATCGGCTCCATTTTTAATTTTTTGTTTTACGAAATGAATGTCGCTATCTAAACTTGGAGCTTCCATATGTTTTTCGGGATAACCTGCAACGCCAATACAAAAATCAGTTTTAGTGGAATTCTGTAAATCTTCATCCAGATAAATTCCTTTATTCAAATTGCTGATTTGCGATACTAATTCCGATGCATAAGCATGGCCTTCTTTTTCAGGTTTGAAGTAAATTTCGCTTTTTACGGCATCGCCACGAAGTGCTACTACATTATCAATTCCTAAGAAATCTAAATCAATCAATAGATTTTCGGTATCTTCTTTCGTAAAACCACCACACAAAATATGCGGAATAGCATCTACTTGATATTTATTCTGAATTCCGGCACAAATTCCAACAGTTCCCGGACGTTTTTTAACAACTTTTTTCTGCAGTAAGCCGTTTGCTAATTCCTTGAATTCATATTCCTCACGATGATAGGTTACATCAATAAAAGGCGGATTAAATTCCATCAATGGATCAATACTGTCAAAAATAGATTGAATATTTTGTCCTTTTAACGGTGGTAAAATCTCGAAGGAGAATAAAGGTTTTCCGTTGGCGTTTTGTATGTGTTCAGTTACTTTCATGTTTTTTTTAGTTTCAGGTTTCAGGTTTCAAGTTTCAGGTTAGTTGAGCAACTTGAAACTTTAAACTTGAAACAAATATTTAATCTGCTAAATTGGGTGAGAGCCATTTTTCGGCTAATTCTACACTGATATTTCTTCTCTTGGCGTAATCTCCTAATTGGTCTTTCTTAATTTTTCCTAAACCAAAATATTTACTTTCTGGATTGGCAAAATAATAGCCTGAAACCGATGACGCTGGCCACATTGCCATGCTTTCCGTTAGTTTTACGCCTATTTCTTTTTCTACATTTAATAATTTCCAAATGGTTGGTTTTTCCAAATGATCAGGACAAGCGGGATAACCAGGTGCTGGACGAATTCCTTTGTATTGTTCTTTGATTAAATCCTCATTTGACAAAACCTCATCAGAAGCGTAACCCCAAATTTCTTTTCGCACTTTTAAATGTAAATATTCTGCAAAAGCTTCCGCTAACCTGTCGCCTAACGCTTTTACCAAAATCGAATTGTAATCGTCTAATTGTTTTTCAAATTCGGATGCTTTTTCATCCACTCCAAAACCGGTTGAAACACAGAAACATCCAATGTAATCTTGTTTACCAATTTCTTTTGGAGCAATAAAATCCGCCAATGCGATATTTGGAGCTCCAACTGTTTTTTGTGATTGTTGTCGCAATGTTAAAAACATTGTGCTAGAGACGTTGCATGCAACGTCTGTACTGCCAATAATAATATCATCATCATTTATTGTATTGGCCGGAAAAATTCCTAAAATTCCTTTTGCAGTGAACCATTTTTCAGTAACAATTTGAGAAAGCATTTTTTGTGCATCTTCA
>JBILST010000321.1:0-2529 GCA_044371865.1 Flavobacterium sp. | reverse complement strand
TTCAATTAAAAGATGGTGTAGGAATTGTAAATTGTGCACGTGGTGGAGTTATTGATGAAGTTGCTCTTGTAGAAGCTTTAGACAATAACAAAGTATTGTTCGCTGGTTTAGATGTTTTTGAAAATGAACCTACTCCAGAAATTAAAATTTTAATGCATCCAAACATTTCGTTAACACCTCATATAGGTGCTGCTACAGGTGAAGCGCAAGATAGAATTGGAACTGAATTAGCAGAACAAATTATAAGTTTGTTGAAAAACAATTAAAAATTTATTATCTTTAATAAATATAACTTTAATAAATTATGTTTGATCAATTATCAGAATTAGTAAAACAATTTGGTTTAGATGCTGTTGTAAATAATCCAGCTGTGCCAAATGAGCAAAATGATGCTATAATGAATGAAGCTGGAGGTTTAATACTTTCAGGATTAAAAGATATGGTTGCTAGTGGAAATATTAGTGATTTATCTGGTTTGTTAAGTGGAAATTCTTCAATAAATGGAGACAATACAGTTGTAAAAGAAATAACTAAAAAAGTAAACGGAAATTTAGAAGAAAAATTTGGCTTATCTTCTTCAGCAGCTAGTAGCGTTTCTGGTGGTTTAATTCCTCAAATTTTAGGAGGATTAGTTAATAAAGCAAAAGACACAAACTACCCTGAATTTAACATGAACGACATAGTAAATGCTATTTCTAGTGGCCAAGGAGGAGAATTAATGAATTCGGTTTCTAAATATGGTAAAAATTTTGGACTCGATCAAAATAATGATGGAAAAGTTGACATAAATGATGCTATGGCTGCAGTTACAAAAAAAGGAGGCTTAGGAGGTTTACTTGGAAAACTTTTTGGAAAATAAATTATAGTACAAATATCTAAAAGCATCTACTAAGTCGGTGCTTTTTTTGTCTTTATGACAAACTAAATACGTGAAGCTATGAAATATTTTGTCTTACTGTTTTTAATCATTTTTTCAATACTTTTAGCTTGTAATTCATCAAAAACTGAAAATAATTTTGATAATAAACCACAACTAGAAAGTGATACAATTCGCATTGCAAATAAAGAAATTGAATACGAGGTTTTAATAATTGATATTGGATTTTCTTCTTGGTTTAATAGTAATGCAAAACCCAGAAATTATTACTCACAATCTTATTTAGAATCTAGAAATAGAGTTTGGGTATTGGAATGGAACAGAAGAACAATGCTGTCTTCACAATACAATCCAAATTTATATGAAATGACTATTAATTATGAAACTAATATTAATTACGGCTACGAAGTAAATTACATGCTTTACAATTATTTAGTCTATTTTCAACTGAAAAACAATCAAAAACTTGGTGGGTTTTCACCAAGAATTTAAATTATGAAGAAATTAAAAGAACGCTGGAACGTAACTACAAATTTGCAATTAATAGTTATTTTAATCGTATTTGCCATTACTGGATTCAGTTCATTACAATTAGCTAAACCATTTTTAAACTTAATAGGTATTCCTGAAACATTTCAACCTCATTGGTTGTATAGAGTTTTACGCCTCGTACTAATTTTTCCTATTTATCAAGTTTTACTCGTTTTAATAGGATTTATTTTCGGGCAATTTGCTTTCTTTTGGGAATTTGAAAAGAAAATGCTGCAACGAATGAAGTTAGGCTTTATTGCCAATTATGTAGATTCAAAACTAAAAAAAGAAAAGACCGACATTTAGTCGGTCTTTCTTATTATAACGGAATATTACCGTGTTTTCTTTTGGGTGTATCAACCACTTTATTTTCAAGCATACTAAAAGCTTTCAATAGTTTTCTTCTCGTATCATGAGGCAAAATAACTTCATCGATAAATCCTCGCTGTGCGGCTGTATATGGATTTGCAAATAACTCTGCATATTCTGCTTCTTTTTCTAATAATTTTGCCGCTGGATCTGCAGCTTCATTAATTTCTTTTTTGAAAATAATTTCAGAAGCTCCCTTTGCCCCCATAACTGCAATTTCAGCACTTGGCCAAGCGAAATTCATGTCTGCGCCTATATGTTTTGAGTTCATTACGTCATATGCTCCACCGTAAGCTTTACGAGTAATTACGGTAACTCTCGGAACTGTTGCTTCACTAAATGCATATAACAATTTGGCACCATGAACAATAATTCCATTCCATTCTTGATCCGTTCCTGGTAAGAAACCTGGCACATCTTCTAATACTAATAAAGGAATATTAAAACAATCACAAAAACGAACAAATCGAGCACCTTTAATAGATGATTTTACATCTAAACATCCCGCTAAATATTTTGGATTATTAGCCACAATTCCTATACTTCTTCCGCCTAATCTAGCAAAACCAACTATAATATTTTCAGCAAAATCTTTATGGATTTCAAAGAATGAATCTTCATCAATGATATTTGCAATAACATCGTGCATATCATAAGGTTTGTTCGCATTATCTGGAACAATTGTATCTAACTTATCACGTACTTCATCGCCTAAAACATAAGGAACTTTTGGAGTTGTTTCTCTATTATTT
>JBILST010000256.1:0-3411 GCA_044371865.1 Flavobacterium sp. | reverse complement strand
TTCAGTATTAATTAAAAGTTTTTGCTTAATGAGGTACGTAATAAAGTGTTCATGCGCGGGAGAAATAGTTTCGGTTTGCCATAAAAAGCCTAACTCTTGCATTAGTGGTACGAAAACTGTGTAGAAAACTTCTCTAAATGATTTTTCGTTCAGTAATTGATTATAGGTGTTAAAAAACAGTGATTGATCAAAATTCATCATCGCCATTTTAAAGGTACTGATGGCATGATTTTTTGCACTTTTTTCGGAAATAATATCGTTAGCTAACTTGTTGATTTGTTCTTGATTAAGTGTGCCAATTTTTGAGATTTTATAACCGTAGTTATGCAGTAATACGATATTTAATAACTTTTGAAGATTTTTAATATCATAGGAACGAATGTTGGTATCCGAGCGCATAGGTTCTAAAACATTATAGCGTTTTTCCCAAATACGAATCGTATGTGCTTTTATACCAGAAAGATTTTCTAAATCTTTGATACTGAAAACATTTTTAACATTGTTCATCTTTACTTTATTTTGTTTAACAAAAGTAATAAAAAAAGTAAACAAAATCATTTTTAGAACAAAAAATGTTTACACAATATTAAAATAAGTTAAACAAAGAGTTTTTTGATGCGTGAAGAGGGTTTGATTAGGAAGGATTTTTAGTGACCATGGAGGGATTTGAACCCTCACGCCCTTACGAGCACCACCCCCTCAAGATGGCGAGTCTACCGTTTCTCCACATGGCCTTAAAAGAAAAGACGTTGCATTGCAACGTCTTTAGATTATTGTGACCTGGCTGGGGCTCGAACCCAGGACCCCATCATTAAAAGTGATGTGCTCTACCAACTGAGCTACCAAGTCTTAGCATTCATGAAAATATTGTTTTTTTGTGACCTGGCTGGGGCTCGAACCCAGGACCCCATCATTAAAAGTGATGTGCTCTACCAACTGAGCTACCAAGTCATTTTCTTTTCTTGAATGCGGGTGCAAATATATAAACATTTATTTATTTTCCAATGGGAATTTATTATAAATTTGTCTTTTTTTATAATTAATTTCTTAACCCTTTAATTTATAGAGGATTATTTGTATATGAAAATAGTATTGTTAGGTTACATGGGATGTGGTAAGTCGCTAATTGGCGATTTTTTAGCAAAGAAATTTCAAATTACCTTCTATGATTTGGATCAAGAAATAGAGCGTATGACTCAAAGTTCTATCGTAGAATTGTTTCAGAGTAAAGGAGAAATTTATTTTAGAAAAAAAGAAAATGAAGTATTAAAAGCCTTATTGAGTAAAAATGAAAGTTTTGTTTTGAGTCTAGGCGGAGGTACTCCTTGTTATTATAATAATCATGAATTAATTATACAAGAAGGTGTTTTTTCAATTTATTTAAAAGCAACAGTAGATACTTTGGTCAGTAGATTAATTAATGAAAAAAGTAAACGACCCTTATTGCATAATCAAGATGAGGTTGCATTAAAAGACTTTATAAATAAACATTTATTTGATCGTAATTTTTATTACCATCAAGCAACAAAAGTAGTAAACGTTGATGGAAAATCAGCGGAACAAATCGTTAATGAAATTGAAATTTTATTAACTTAAATAGGCAAAGGAGTTATCTTCTTCAAAAACAACTTGAATGTGTTCTTGTAATGATGTTGATAGAGATATCCCTTTAAAATCAGCTTTTACAGGATATTTTTTATGATTTCTGTCAACTAAAACGGCTGTTTTAAACTTGCTTAACGGAACTTCTAAAAAGTGTTTCACACCATATATTAATGTGGTTCCAGAGTTCAATACATCATCTATTAAAACCAATGATTTGTTTTGATATTCTGCTTCTGGTATAGATGTAATAATATTGTCTTGTGGGTTTTGTTTGTTGATTTTAACTTCACAAAGTGTAATTTTTAAATCAGAAATTAAAGCCAATTCTGTAGCAATTTTTTGTGCGAATGTGAAACCATTGTTTGCTATTCCGGCTAAAATTACTTCGTCATCATTAACAAATGTTTCGAAAATTTGGTAAGCAATTCGTTTGGTTTTGTGTGTAATTTCTTTGTGAGTTAAAATAATATTTTCCATGTGTTGTTGTTATTTGACCTCAAAGATAAAAAAGAGTTCTTTATTTTCTCTTGGCTTTATTGAATTATATGCGCGTTCTAGTTTTTTTATTTTAAATTTTGGAGAAAATCGTTTAATGTATTCTTCTTTAGAACCTCCAAATGGCGGACCGTCACTTGTCAATGGAAAATCGAAAAGCAATCCCGCTAATTTTCCTTTTGGTAATAAAAGCTCAGCCATTTTTTCAACATATTGAGAACGCATTTGAGGTGGTAATGCACAGAAAAAGGTTTGTTCTAATATTAAATCGAAAGTGATATCTAAAGCAAAAAAGTCAGAATGTATTAAATGTGAAGCAAATTCTGGTTTTCTCGTTTTGATATTTTCTAATGGTGTTTCTGCAATATCAACGACATACACATTTTTAAACCCTTTGTTAATAAGGTAGTCAAATTCGTAACCGTTTCCAGCGCCTGGAATTAAAATCTTACTATTTTTATCAGTTAATTGATCAATGTATTCTTTTAATGGAGTGGTAATTGTTCCAGCATCCCATCCAGTTTCTCCTTTTAAATAACGTTCTTCCCAGTAATTCATTTAATCTGTTTTATTACTATCTTCTACATCGTCTGAATCCCATAAATAATCATCAATATCTCTTCGCTCTTTTTTAGTAGGGCGACCTGTTCCGTTTGCACGATAATGTTCTTTCGATAATTTTAATAATTCTAAATGTTCAAATGCTTCAGCCGGAGTTTCGTCTTTTCTGTACATGTCCACCAATTTAGCTCCTAAACGATTTTGAGGGATGTCAATGATGGTTAATTTATAATTAATTTGGTCTTTACGAAGTGTAATTTTGTCTGTGGGATATACTTCTCTTGAAGCTTTTGCAACCTGACCATTTACTGTTATATGTCCTTTTTTTACCGCTTCAGTTGCTATAGTTCGGGTTTTGTAATAACGTAAACACCATAAAAGTTTATCTATACGCATAATATAAATCAAAAAACCATGTTAATATTTCTGCAAAAATAAATGAAAATTGTATCTTGCGCTCACAAAAAATGCATAATAATGAAGAGTTTGATTAAAATAGTATTGGTTTTAAGTTTATTTACGGGTTTTTATTCATGTCAAAATGATGATAGCAGTTCAGCAACACCTGACAGACCTTATGGAGAAGTATATTTAGAAGACATTGAAGAGATAGAAGATTTTTTACATACACATTATGCAACCATTGATTCTGAATATAATGTAACTTTTACACAAATTCCGGAAGGAGGTTCGCAACAATCAGTCTGGGATATGCCTGAATTAGTTAAAGATTATGAAGTTGAATTACAT
>JBILST010000165.1:0-5316 GCA_044371865.1 Flavobacterium sp. | reverse complement strand
AATTTAAGAGAAGGTTCTGGAGAAAATATTACTAGAGTTGATTCTTCTTTTGTTTCCTATAAAGGATTCAGCTTTGCAAAAACTACTGTTGATGCTGTCGATACTTACACACAAACAGTTTTTGATAGTAAACAAAATCCTATATGGTTGTCTTTAGATGAAGTAATTAGAGGTTGGGCTGAAGTAATACCTAAATTTAAAACAGGTACATTTAATCCTATTCCAAATATAGACGGAACTATAGATTTTAATGATAATTTTGGAACAGGAGTAATGTTTCTTCCTTCGGGTTTGGCTTATTTTAGCACGGGAACTTTGTCGATTCCTTCTTATTCGCCGTTAGTATTTTCGTTTAAATTACATAATTTAAGAAGAAGAGATCATGATAGAGACGGTATTTTATCAATGAATGAATACGGACCTAATTTTGATGATGATGCAATTGATACAGATGGTGATGAAAGACCAGATTATATCGATGTTGATGATGATGCTGATGGAGTATTAACGAAAACAGAAATATCATTTACCTACGATGATGGAGGTGTTACAAAAACTGGATATTATCCATATAATGGTGCTGGAGTTGACAATCCTGCTACTCCTTATAATGATACTTACGGAATTCCAAGAAAGTATACAGGACCTTTAAATTCAAACAATAAACCATCTCCTTTGCCAATTGATTTTACAGATGTAAATAGGACTAGGAGACATTTAGATAGTACATCAAAACCACCTTATGAATAATAAGTCTTCAAAAACCGTTAAAAATTATTTAGCGGTTTTTTTATGCAAAAAAAAACTCCAATTTTCATTGGAGTGATTTTTACTAAACTAACCCTAACTAAATGAGAATTCTATTCTTATTACGGTGCAAATATCTTACCTTTTTTTTAATTGTAATGTTAAGGATATGTTATACTTATGTTATTGATTATTAAAAAATTACGAAATATTTTTTCTTTAAAATATCTTTATTAAGAAATTATTTTTGATCTTGTAAGGCAAATACTTTTCTTAATAAATCAGAACTTCTTGAGGCTAAATTAGTTCGAATATCTTTTTCTTCCACCGCAATCATTTTGAAAACTCCTTCCATAGCTTTTTTAGTGGTATAATCTGTTAAATCGGGATTTACTTTTTTTACTAATGGAATACTATTGTATTTAGTAATAATTTCTTTCCAAACTTTATCTGCCCCAACTTTAGTATACGATTTTTTAATTACTGGATTAAATTTTGTGTATAAAGTAGTTGATGTTGTATTTTGTAAATAAGTTGTGGCCGAACTTTCGTTACCCATTAAAATGTTTTTGGCATCGTTAAACGACATTTGTTTTACAGCATCCACAAAAATAGGTGTCGCTTCTTTAACAGCATCTTCCGCAGCACGATTAATTACTTTTAAACCTTCATCAGCTAATTTACTCATTCCTATTTGACGTAATTTTTTATCTACTGTTTGAAGTTCTTCGGGTAATAATATTTTTACAGCTTCATTTTTAAAAAATCCATCGGTTGCAGTTAATTTTGAAACTTGTTTGGTGATGCCATTGTTTAACGCTTCTTTTAAACCATTCCCAATTTCTGCCTGACTTAAAACACCAGTTCCTTGTGGTATTTGATCTAAAACTTGTTGCATTTCGGCACAACTAAATAAACTGAATGCTACTAGACTAAGGGCGATTTTTTTCATATTTTTCTGTTTTACTAACTCATTTGCAAAGATAGTGCCATTTTTTGAGTGAATTTATTCTAAAAATTGAATGAAATAATATTATTAAATTCGTAAATTGCACCCTTAAAAACGAATAAAAATTACAGATGGAACTACAAACTCCTTATATTCCTAAGAATAAAGTAAGAATTGTGACCGCAGCGTCACTTTTTGATGGACACGATGCAGCCATTAATATCATGCGTAGAATTATTCAAGCTACGGGTGTTGAGGTCATTCACCTTGGACATGATAGAAGTGTGGAAGAAGTTGTTAATACTGCTATTCAAGAAGATGCTAATGCGATTGCTATGACATCTTACCAAGGAGGCCATAACGAATATTTCAAATATATGTACGATTTGCTTAAAGAAAAAGGAGCAGGTCACATCAAAATATTTGGCGGAGGTGGAGGTGTTATCTTACCTTCTGAAATCTCAGAATTACACGAATACGGCATCGAAAGAATTTATTCGCCAGACGACGGTCGTGCCATGGGATTACAAGGTATGATTAACGATTTAGTACAACGTTCTGATTATCCAATTGGAGATAAATTAACGGGCGAATTATCACATATTGAAGAGAAAAATCCAACCGCAATTGCTCGATTAATTTCAGCAGCTGAGAATTTTCCAGAAATTGCAAAATCGGTTTTTGATGAAATTCACCAAAAGAATGAAACGTCAAAAATTCCAGTTTTAGGAATCACAGGAACGGGTGGTGCCGGAAAATCATCGTTAGTAGATGAATTAGTACGTCGTTTTTTAATCGATTTCCCTGAAAAGACTATTGGATTAATTTCGGTTGACCCATCAAAACGTAAAACAGGTGGTGCTTTGTTAGGCGATAGAATTCGTATGAACGCCATCAATAACTCTCGTGTTTACATGCGTTCGTTGGCTACACGTCAATCTAATTTGGCTTTGTCAAAATATGTGGCTGAAGCGATTCAAGTGTTAAAAGCAGCGAAATATGATTTAATTGTTTTAGAAACTTCAGGTATTGGACAATCAGATACAGAAATCATGGATCATTCTGATGTTTCGTTATACGTAATGACACCAGAATTTGGAGCAGCAACTCAGTTAGAAAAAATCGATATGTTAGATTTTGCTGATTTAGTGGCGTTAAATAAATTTGACAAACGTGGTGCTTTAGATGCGATTCGTGATGTAAAAAAACAATACCAACGCAATCATAATTTATGGGATGTGGATACCGATAAGATGCCAATTTTTGGAACAATCGCATCACAATTCAACGACCCAGGAATGAATACGCTTTACAAATCTATCATGGATAAGATTGTAGCGAAAACAGGAGCTGATTTAAAATCGACTTTTGAAATTACACGAGAAATGAGTGAGAAGATTTTCGTAATTCCGCCTCACAGAACACGTTATTTATCTGAGATTGCAGAAAACAATAGAAAATACGATGAAACAGCACTTTCTCAAGTAGAAGTAGCTCAAAAATTATACGGAATTTTCAAAACTGTTGAATCAGTTAATGGAAATCTTCCGCAATTAGACAAAGCAGGAATTGTTGAAAGTTCTTTAAAAATTACTGATGATAACAAAGATTTCGTTTCGTTATTAACTAAAGAATTCGATCGTGTAAAAATGAACCTTGACCCATACAACTGGGAAATCATTTTAACTTGGGACGAAAAAGTAAACAAATACAAAAATCCGGTTTATAGTTTTAAAGTTCGTGATAAAGAAATCAAAATTGCAACGCATACCGAATCCTTATCACATTCTCAAATTCCAAAAGTAGCTTTACCAAAATACCAAGCTTGGGGCGACATCTTAAAATGGAATTTACAAGAAAATGTACCAGGAGAATTCCCATTCGCATCAGGATTATACCCATTCAAACGAGAAGGTGAAGATCCAAGTAGAATGTTCGCAGGAGAAGGAGGACCAGAACGTACCAACAAACGTTTCCATTATGTATCTGCGGGATTACCTGCAAAACGTCTTTCTACTGCTTTCGACTCGGTTACTTTATACGGAAATGATCCACATATTCGTCCTGACATTTATGGAAAAATCGGTAATGCTGGAGTTTCAATCTGTTGCTTAGATGATGCGAAGAAATTATATTCAGGTTTCGATTTAAGTCATCCATTAACTTCGGTTTCGATGACTATTAATGGTCCTGCGCCAATGTTGTTAGGATTTTTCATGAATGCTGCCATCGATCAAAACTGTGAGAAATACATCATTGAAAACGGTTTACAAGATGAAGTTGAAGCAAAAATCAATGAAATTTATAAGAAAAAAGGAGTAGAGCGTCCAAAATATCAAGGTGCTTTACCTGAAGGAAATAATGGTTTAGGTTTAATGCTTTTAGGAGTTACGGGCGATCAAGTTTTACCTGCAGATGTATATCAAGATATCAAAGTAAAAACCTTAGCACAAGTTCGTGGAACGGTTCAAGCGGATATTTTAAAAGAAGATCAAGCGCAAAATACTTGTATTTTCTCTACGGAATTTGCTTTACGTTTGATGGGCGACGTTCAAGAATATTTCATCAAACAGAATGTTCGTAATTTTTATTCCGTTTCGATTTCTGGTTATCATATTGCAGAAGCGGGAGCGAATCCAATTACGCAGTTAGCCTTCACGTTGGCAAATGGTTTCACTTATGTAGAATACTATTTAAGTAGAGGAATGAACATTAACGATTTCGGTCCGAATTTATCATTCTTCTTCTCAAACGGAATTGATCCAGAATATGCAGTAATCGGTCGTGTAGCACGTAAAATTTGGGCAAAAGCCTTGAAAAATAAATACGGAGCCAACGAAAGAGCACAAATGTTGAAATACCACATTCAAACATCGGGTCGTTCGTTACACGCGCAAGAGATTGATTTTAATGATATTCGTACGACTTTACAAGCGTTGTATGCGATTTACGATAACTGTAATTCATTGCATACGAATGCTTACGACGAAGCGATTACAACACCAACAGAAGAATCAGTGCGTAGAGCCATGGCAATTCAGTTGATTATTAATAAAGAATTAGGTTTAGCGAAAAACGAAAACCCAATTCAAGGTTCGTTCATTATTGAAGAATTAACTGATTTAGTAGAAGATGCGGTTTTACAAGAATTCGACAGAATCACAGAACGTGGTGGTGTTTTAGGAGCAATGGAAACCATGTACCAAAGAAGTAAAATCCAAGAAGAATCATTGTATTACGAAACCTTGAAACACACAGGAGAATTCCCAATTATTGGTGTAAATACGTTCTTGAGTTCAAAAGGTTCGCCAACAGTTATTCCTGCTGAGGTTATTCGTGCAACGGAAGAAGAAAAACAATATCAAATTGATATGTTAACCGATTTGCATAAAACAAGTGCAGAAAAAGTAGCCGAACACATCAATATTTTACAAGAAGCAGCGATTAAGAACCAAAACATTTTCGAAAAATTAATGGATGCAACCAAAGTTTGTTCGTTAGGGCAAATTACCAGCGCATTGTTTGAGGTTGGAGGACAATACCGAAGAAATATGTAATATTTCAAAAAAATATATTCTGTAGAGACAAGGCATTGCCTTGTCTCTTTTTTTTGAATTCAT
>JBILST010000320.1:0-2537 GCA_044371865.1 Flavobacterium sp. | reverse complement strand
TTTAAGCGATGGGTCTCAGGTTCGAATCCTGACGGAATTACACGAGTTCTTTAGAAAGGGAACAAGGCTTATTGGGGTTACTGGCTAACCTTCCCGACTGTCTCTCGGGAGAAACGGGTTCGAAATGCTTTGCATTCATGAAATCCCTAGGCAAAATAACAAAATGAGTAATCCCGTATAAGCAGCAATTAACTGATCTTTTGATTAGTTACATCTGGGAAGATAACGATTTGTTGTTTAACCCGCTTAAGCAGGAAGGTTACAGGTTCTCCCGAAGTTTCGGGACTGTTTCCCAGACAAAATGGAAGTACGCCAAAGTAGGAGAGTTGGGGCGGTCTGTAAAACCGTTGTCTTATGACTGAGTAGGTTCGAATCCTACTACTTCCACAAGTATTTTTACTACGCAGAATAATTGCGTAGTAGGTTTTGAATCTTTGTTCAGCAAAAAAGAAAACGTTCATTGAATTTGAAAATAATAGATTCTCGTCTTTCTCGACTTCGCTCGAAATGAAAGTGGTTAGGAAGATTGAGAAATAAAATATCAAGCAAGTCTTGTTGGGTGTTTCTGTATGGCACTATTGCAGTACTCGTTTCGCAATTGCGGATGATGTTGTACTGTTCAACTTGGCTTGGAGGTTTTGGTGGTTTTCCAAAAAATCATCTCACTCTATGGGTCACGGGTTCGATTCCCGTACATACTTCGGGTATGTTAGTTCAGTCTGGTTAGAACAATAGATTAATTCTTGTAGGTTCGAATCCTACACACATTTTGGTATGTGTTTGACAGTGGCCGTCACAACAGACTCAAAATCTGTTTGAATGAGTAGCATAGCTCTTTAAATGAATGTACCATAAGAAAATCTTCGGACTTGGTCAGTTTTTGCTCGACTTGTTCGTTAAGAAACACTTAGGAAAAGACCTGAAAAAGGCTTCGTATTCCTAACCGTTCTTTTGCTTTTGTATTTGCTTGTTGTTCGCTTCGGCTAACTTCAAAATAGAATAGAAACCCATTAGAATGCTTTTGATTACTAACTTTTTTCCGTTTTGGACTTTGGATGAAGAACTGAAGGTTTTCTTTTTAAAAGAATGTTTAATGATAACTATATAAATTATGATCAACAGAATTACAATTCAGGCATACCAAGTAGGTTTGGTATTTAAAAAAGGAAAATTAATCAACGTTTTAGAAGCCGGTTCTTTTTGGGTTTTTGGCAATAAAAAAGTTCATTTATTTGAAATGAAGCAATCTTTTGTAGCACCAATAGAATTGACCATTTTATTGCAAAATGAAAAGTTAGCTTCCATGTTAGAAGTCGTAGAAATTGCCGATAACGAAATTGCTTTATACTATGTAAATGGCATGTTTAAAGAGGTGTTAACTACAGGAAGATATGCGTTTTGGAAAGGATATTTAAACAATACATTTACAAAAATTGATTTGTCTAAGGTAGAAATTACAGAAGCGGTTCCAGTGGCTTTGTTAGAAAACATCAAAGTGAGAGCGTACACTAGAAAATATCAAGTATTGAACTTTGAAAAAGGTTTATTGTTTGTAAATGGCGCTTTTGTGAAAGAATTGGTCGCAGGAAACTACTATTTCTGGAACAACGCCATTCCAATTGAAGTTAAAAACGTAGATATTCGTCAACAACAAATGGAAATTGCGGGTCAAGAATTATTGACAAAAGATAAAGCAACGTTACGAATTAACTTTTTTGTTCGTTACCAAGTAATTGACGCTGTTAAAGCTTTGGTAAACAACAAAGAATACGACAAACAGTTGTATGTGTTAATGCAATTGGCTTTACGAGCTTTAGTTGGTTGTTACACTTTAGACGAGTTGTTGAACAAAAAAGACACCATTTCAAAAGAAATTTTGGAAAACATGTTAGAGAAAATCAACGCCTTAGGTTTACGAGTTGCCGATGCTGGAATTAGAGATGTTATTTTACCAGGTGATATGAAAGAAATCATGAATCAAGTATTGGTAGCAGAGAAAAAAGCACAAGCCAACAGTATTATGAGACGGGAAGAAACAGCTGCGATGCGTAGCATGTTGAATACCGCTAAATTAATGGAAGAAAACGAAATGTTGTGGAAATTGAAAGAAATGGAATACGTGGAAAAAATCGCAGATCGAATTGGTGAAATCACCATTTCAGGAAGTGGAAACGTAATCAGTCAATTGAAAGACATTTTCGTGAAATAATCAAAACCTCGGAATTCATTTTTCGAGGTTTTTAAAAACTAAGAAATATGAAAGAAGATAATAATAACGATATGATAATGACTTTGATAAAAGTCGCTATCATGTTTGTAAAAATCGCAATGGTGTTGAGCCAATTGGATTGAAAATAACTAAAAAAAGAAGCTACATCGTCTCGTACCAACTAAATTTGGAATGAATTATGGCTTCTTTTTCCTTTTTTAAATAATCCAAATAGGCTAGGGCAGCTGGGTTGTGGTTTTTCCCTTTTACCCAAATTAAACTCCAATCAGTTTTAATGGGTAATCCTTTTAAAGGGATAATTTGTAAG
>JBILST010000319.1:0-2555 GCA_044371865.1 Flavobacterium sp. | reverse complement strand
GGAATTAAAAAATTAGCAGTAGTAACTCCAGCTTTCGTAGCAGATTGTTTAGAAACATTAGAAGAAATTGCAATGGAAGCTAACGAACAATTATTGCATCATGGTGGCGAGGAATTTATGGCAATTCCGTGTTTAAACGATGAAGATGAATGGTGTGGTGTGGTGGCAAATTGGATTAAGGAATGGAATAAATAAATTGTTTCAAGTTTCAGGTTTCAAGTTCATAGAACGATAAACAACCTGAAACCTGAAACCTGAAACAAAAACTGAAATGGAACTTTACAACTATCTAAAATCACTGCATTTAATCTTTGTAATCACTTGGTTTGCTGGGTTGTTTTACATTGTTCGTTTATTTGTTTATCATGCCGAAGCCAAACAAAAGCCGCAACCTGAACAAGATATTTTGATTAAGCAATACCAATTAATGCAATACCGATTATGGTATATTATTACTTGGCCAAGTGCTGTTTTGGCAAGTGTTTTTGCTTTTTGGATGTTGTTCTTTACGCCATTAGGGCAATCTTGGTTGCTGATGCCTTGGATGCATGTGAAATTAGCTTTTGTATTTTTATTGTATTTGTATCATTTAAAATGCCATCAAATATTTAAGCAACTCCAAAAAAACGAAGTAAAAAATACAAGTAATTTTTTCAGAATTTGGAACGAAGGCGCTACAATTATTCTTTTTGCAGTTGTTTTTTTAGTAATTTTAAAAAATGCCATCAATTGGATTTATGGTGTCATCGGAATTTTTGTTTTTTCGATGGTTATTATGTTAGGATTCAAGTTTTATAAAAAAATAAGAGAAAAGAACCAAAACAATTAATGGATAGAATTTTTAACATCAAAAATCTTTCACTTCAAATAAGAATATTTTTATCCATGATATTCTTAACACTTATTGCGTCAATACTTATTGCTACGGTTTCTATTTATCAATTTAGAAAAGAAGCACGTGAATACCATCAAGATCGTTTAGAGCGCAAGGAAACAGCTATTACGGAACACATAAATTATGTGCTACAAACAACAACCTATCCGCTAAACACACAAAACATTCCGCTAATTTTTAAAGAAAAAATATTTGAATTAGCAGATATTCATAGTATGGAAATTAATTTCTTTGATTTAAAAGGGAACCTATTAATTTCATCAAAAGCTATTTTTAAGCTGGATAAAGATAAACCTAAAATTAATCCTTCTACTTTAAAAATTATACAATCTTCATTAGATAAACGTTATATTGAATTTTCAAAAGTAGATGAGCAATCCTTTCGTTCTTCGTATTCTTATTTAAAAGACACCAAGTTTAAACCTATGGGAATTTTGAATTTGCCCTACGAAGAAAACACAGAATTTTATGATAATGAAGTTCAAAATTTCTTAATACGATTTGGACAGGTTTATGTGTTTATGTTTTTTATTTCAATTGTGCTTTCTTATTTTTTATCAAGTTATATTACAAAATCTTTAAAAATTATTAGCGATAAAATTCAGCAAACTCAATTAGACCAACGTAACGAGAAAATTGTTATAGAAGATGGTAGTAAGGAAATTAATTTACTGGTTCGTTCTTATAATAATATGGTGGATAAACTAGAAGAAAGTGCTGCCATATTAGCACAAAGTGAACGTGAGCAAGCGTGGAGAGAAATGGCAAAACAAGTGGCGCACGAAATTAAAAATCCACTTACGCCAATGCGTTTAACCGTACAAAGTTTTCAACGAAAGTTTGATGTTGCTGATCCAAATATGTCAAAAAAACTTGATGATTATACAAAAATTATTTTGCAACAAATTGACACCATGAGCGCAGTAGCAAATGCGTTTTCTAATTTTGCAACCATGCCAGCACAACAAAACGAAACGCTAAATGTGGTATATATTGTTAAAATGGCATTGGAGATTTTTAATGAAAATTACATTCAATTTTCTGCATTAGAAGAAGAAATTATTGCCAAATTAGACCGAACGCAATTAATCCGTGTGATAACAAATTTGGTTAAAAATGCCATTCAAGCTATACCAGAAGAACAAGAAAACAAAATGGTTTTTGTAACCGTTTTTAGACAAGATAACGAAGTTAAAATTGCAGTAAAAGATAACGGAAAAGGAATTTCAGAAGAAAATCAAGACCGTGTTTTTGAGCCAAAATTCACCACAAAATCAAGTGGCATGGGACTTGGTTTAGCGATTATTAAAAATATTATTGAAAATTACCACGGAAGAATTACTTTTGAAACGGAACCTAATGTAGGAACTGAATTTTTGGTATCTTTTCCCATAAACAAATAAATAAAACAAGTAAAAATGGAAAACATTCTTATTGAAAAACAAGACGCTTTAGCGACAATAACAATTAACAGACCTACCAAGCTAAATGCTTTAAACAAAGCAACAATTCAAGAACTACATGATGCTTTTAAAACATTAAACGAAGACAAATCAGTAAAAGCCATTATTATCACTGGAAGTGGCGAAAAAGCATTTGTGGCTGGAGCCGACATTTCAGAGTTTGCTCATTTTTCAGTAGAAGAAGGAGGAAGATTAGC
>JBILST010000318.1:0-2563 GCA_044371865.1 Flavobacterium sp. | reverse complement strand
TTTTCGTAGCGAAGACGGGAGTTGAACCCGTGACCTCAGGGTTATGAATCCTGCGCTCTAACCAACTGAGCTACCTCGCCAAATGTTGGTCTTGCATACTTGTTGAATGCGGGTGCAAATATAAAACTATTTATATTCTTTGCAAATATAATTTTGGAAAAAAATAAATAAAATGTTTTTTTGTATATTCAATTAATTCTCTATATATTTCCCACATCAAATTAAAATAGAATGAGTGTTAAAGTAAAATATGAATTAGAGTTTCCAATTCAATCTTCTCCCCAGTTATTGTATCAGTATATTTCTACGCCATCAGGATTATCGGAGTGGTTTGCCGATAACGTTAATTCAAGAGGTGAGTTTTTTACATTCATTTGGGATGACTCGGAAGAAAAAGCAAAATTAGCATCCAAAAAATCAGGGGAGCGAATTAAGTTCAAATGGTTAAATGACGATGATACTGAAACTGATTATTTTTTCGAGTTAAAAATTATGGAAGATGAAATTACAAAAGATGTTTCAATTGTAATTGCCGACTTTGCTTATGAAGATGAGATAGACGAATCAAAATTATTATGGGAAAATCAAATTTCAGATTTAAAACATGTACTAGGTTCTGTTTAAAAAATAAATTATAAAGAGTATATTTGTCCCGATTTTTAATCGGGATTTTTTTATGGTAAATTGTAACGGGATTATTCAAGAAACTACCCAAATAGGTATTGAAGAAAATAGAGGTTTTTTGTATGGAGACAGTGTTTTTGAAACGATTAAAGTGATAGAAAACAAAGTGCTTTTTCTGGAAGATCATTATTTTAGATTAATGGCATCTATGCGTATTTGTCGTATGGAAATTCCAATGAATTTTACCATGGAATATTTCGAAGAGCAAATTTTAAATCTAATTACTGCTTTGTCTAGTTCTAATGCTTATCGTGTACGTTTTTCTGTTTTTAGAGATGCGGAAGGATTTTATTTACCAAAAACAAGAAATGTATCTTTTTTAATAACAACTTCTTCCTTAAATAATGTGATGTATAGCTATACTGATTCACAGTATGAAGTGGAATTGTATAAAGATTTTTATATTCCAAAACAATTACTGTCTACCTTGAAGACTAATAATAAAATGCTTCAAATTACAGGGAGTATTTTTGCTGCAGAAAATGATTATGACAACTGTTTGGTTTTAAACGATGAAAAAAATGTGGTAGAAGCGATTCAAAGTAATTTGTTTATGAAAACAGGAAATACAATTGTAACACCACCTATTTCAGATGGCTGTTTAAATGGTATTATGCGTAAACAAGTGCTGGAGATTTTAAATAAAATCGAAGGTATTCAAGTTAAAGAAGCTTCAATTTCACCTTTTGATTTACAAAAAGCAGATGAATTGTTTTTAACAAATGTAATTTCTGGAATTCAACCAATTACTAAATATAGAAAGAAAGAATACGTCTCAGAATTTGCCAACGAGCTATTAAAAAGATTGAATGCTAAAATAAGACTTAATTAAGCGCAGGATTTTCTGGTGAATTTGAAAACAACACATATTCACCCCCTTGTTCAATAATTTTTTCTTTCCAAAATAAAGAACTTGCTTTAGAAAGTAATTTGTTTTTAGCGGTATTCTCGGTAACTATCCATGAGTTTTCATGTAGTTCCATTTCAAGTTGGTTGAAACTCCAACCACTATAACCTAAGAAAAAGCGAATATTGTTTTTTGAGATTTTACCTTCGTTTATAAGTTGTTGGGTAGTTTCAAAATCACCACCCCAGTATATTCCGTTTGAAATTTCAACGCTATTAGGAATAATTTCCGGGATATTATGAATAAAATACAGATTGTCTTGTTCTACTGGTCCTCCATTATATATTTTAAACGATGCTTCAATTTCTGGCAGTAAATCATTAATGGTGTAATTCAGTGGCTTATTTAAGATAAAACCAATTGAACCTTCATTATTGTGCTCTGCTAACAAAACCACAGAGCGATTAAACGAAACGTCGCCTAAAATGGAAGGTTCTGCAATTAGCAAATGCCCTTTTTTGGGTAGAGTTGATATCATATTTTCTGTAGTTTATCTCATAAATTTATCAAAAAAAAATTACATTATCAAAAAAAAATCGATGAAATGCAAAAAAAAAGTCCCGATTTGCATCGAGACTCTCTTATTTTGACGTAAAAAATATTATTTATTTACAGCTCCTTCTAATTCAGCACCAGCTTTGAATTTTACTACATTTTTAGCAGCAATTTTGATAGTTTTTCCAGTTTGTGGATTTCTACCATCTCTTGCAGCTCTTTTAGATACTGACCAAGATCCGAAACCTACTAAAGATACTCTTCCACCTTTGTTTAAAGTTCCTTCAACATTGCTTAAAAATGATTCTAAAGCTAATTTTGCAGCTGCTTTTGTAATTCCAGCAGAAGCTGCCATTGCATCGATTAATTCTGATTTGTTCATAATAAAATTATTTATAATTGGTTATACTTAATTATTTATAACAAATTTAGCGGTATTGTTGAACTACGCAAGTATTAGAGCAATTTTTCCATTAA
>JBILST010000316.1:0-2564 GCA_044371865.1 Flavobacterium sp. | reverse complement strand
CACCTGGTACTTTAGCTGATTTCAATTCATGAATAGCTGCTTTTAACTCATCTAAAGTTCTGTAATTCAAAGCCGGTATACAACCAGCCACACCACTTTTCATTCCTTCAATTACCATTTTTGTATTGGATACTAAAAACATTGGAGCCATAATAATTGGATGAGAAACTTGTAAAAGCGAAGTAAGAGATTGTTTTTGCATTTTAATAGAATTTATGTTCAAATATAGAAAAAATAAAATACTATGCATGCATAATAAAGTTAATATTTTATGACAATGAACAAAATTCGTGAGAACATATGTTAAAAGTCTTAATAATATCTTAATTTAACAACATAGCGTTTAAAATTAAGATAAATTTGAATGAAAACTAACTTTAATTAAAATGACAAAAAAACTAACCGCATTCATTTGTCTTTTGTTATTTTCTTTTACTACCGATTTAGTGGCGCAGCGAAAGAAAAAAGACAATGCAAAATCTAACGCTCCAGCAACTGCTATTGCTCTTGATGCAAAAAAAGCAGACGCAAAAAAGGAACCAAAACCTTACAAAAAAGTAATCGATTCAACTGCGGTAACTCAAAATGGACTAATTGATGTTCATAAAGTAGGAGATAAATATTTATTTGAAATTTCGGATTCGTTAATTGGGAAAGAAATTATGACAATTACACGATATTCGAAAACACCTGCCGGAGGTGGTATTTTTGGTGGTGAAGAAATAAATCGTCAAGTAGTACGTTTCGAAAAAGGTCAAAATAATACAATTATATTACGTTCTATTACGTATGTAATTATGACTCCCGATGAAGACAAGCCAATTACAAAATCAGTTAAAAATTCAAGTGTAGATCCAATAATTGGCATTTATGATATTTTAGCTTACAAAAAAGATGATTCAGGTAAAAATAATACAGCTAGTGTTATTGATATGACAACGGCATTTGATTCAGACTTACAAACATTCTCATTAAATTCAGTTAATAAACAATTACTAAGTATTCAAGCCTTTCAAAAGGATAAATCTTTTATACAGTTTATTAAAAGTTTCCCTATTAATACAGAAATTAGAACTACAAAAACATTTACTACTGTAGCTCCTCAAATATCAAGAAATCCAACACCTAAAGTTGGAGTTGACTTACCAGCAGGATTAGACGCTGGTGTAGTAACTATGGAACTTAATACTTCGTTTATTTTATTACCAGACAATCCTATGCGCAAACGTGCATTTGATAAAAGAGTTGGGTATTTTGCAAATGGATATGATGTATTTGAAGAAGATTCTCAAAAAGCAAAAACCGAAATTTTTGCTGTAAGATGGCGTTTAGAGCCTAAAAACGCAGAAGATGCTGAAAAACAAAAACGTGGTGAACTTATTGAACCTAAAAAACCTATCGTTTATTATTTAGATCCTGCAACTCCTGATAAATGGAAACCATTTATCAAACAAGGTATTGACGATTGGCAAGAAGCTTTTGAATTTGCAGGATGGAAAAATGCTATTCGTGGCGAATATTGGCCAGAGAATGACCCAACCATGAGTTTAGAAGATGCACGTTTCTCTGTATTAAGATATTTTGCAGCTGAAATTCAAAATGCGTATGGTCCAAACGTTCATGACCCAAGAACTGGAGAAATCATGGAAAGTCACATTGGTTGGTATCATAATATCATGAGTTTATTACGTGATTGGTATTTGATTCAAACAGCAGCGGTTGACCCACAAGCAAGAAACAAAAAATTTAATGATAAATTAATGGGCGAATTAATCCGATTTGTGTCAGCTCATGAAGTAGGTCATACACTTGGTCTTCGTCACAATATGGGAGCAAGTTTTGCTACTCCGGTTGAAATGTTAAGAAATCCAGAATTTCAAAAGAAAAATGGTCACACTTCATCTATTATGGACTATGCTCGTTTTAACTACGTAGCGCAACCAGAAGACGGTGTAACCGATTTATTTCCAAGAATTGGAGATTATGATAAATGGGCTATCAAATGGGGTTATTCGTATTTTAAAGATGCTAAAGATGCCGATGCTGAAAAAGCACTTTTAAATGAGATGACTAAAGATGCTTATAAAAATCGTCGTTTATGGTTTGGTACCGAAACTAATCCATATGATCCAAGATATCAAACAGAAGATTTAGGTGATAACGCAATGAAAGCCTCAGATTACGGAATCAAAAATTTGAAGCGAATTTTACCAAACTTAATTGAATGGAGTAAAGAAAACGGAGAAGATTACGATGAATTAAACGGTTTATACAACTCATTAACTGGTCAATACAGACGCTATATGGGACATGTAACCAAAAATGTTGGCGGAATTTATGAAACACCAAAAACATATGACATGGAAGGAAGCCAATATGAAGTTGTTCCCTCAGCTATTCAAAACGAAGCAGTTGCATTTTTAAATAAACAATTATTTAAAACACCTATGTGGTTATTAGATCAAAATATTTTATCTAAAATTAAACCTGAAAATGGTGTGGAAGCTATCAAATCAATTCAAGACGGAACTTTATCTAGTCTATTAGCTGGAGACCGATTAGTA
>JBILST010000317.1:0-2564 GCA_044371865.1 Flavobacterium sp. | reverse complement strand
TTTTTCTAAAGAACATGGTTTCTATGGAGGTCACGGAATTGTAGGAGCACAAATCCCAGTAGGAGCAGGTATGGCTTTTGCTGATAAATATTTTGAAACAGGTGGTGTTACTTTAACCTATTTTGGTGATGGTGCTGCACGTCAAGGTTCATTACACGAAGCTTTTAACATGGCAATGTTATGGAAATTACCAGTGGTTTTTATCGTTGAGAATAACGGTTATGCAATGGGAACTTCTGTAGAAAGAACTGCAAATCATACGGATATTTGGAAACTAGGTTTAGGATATGAAATGCCTTGTGGACCAGTTGATGGAATGAATCCAGTGAAAGTAGCTGAAGCAATGCATGAAGCAATGGAAAGAGCACGTCGTGGAGACGGGCCAACTTTCTTAGAAATGAAAACGTACCGTTACAGAGGACACTCAATGTCTGATGCACAATTATATAGAACAAAAGAGGAAGTGGAAGAGTACAAAAAAATCGATCCAATTACTCAAGTTCTTGATATTATTAAAGAAAATAACTACGCTACAGAGGCTGAAATCGAAACAATCGATCAAAGAGTAGCTGATTTAGTAGCTGAATGTGAAAAATTCGCTGAAGATTCTCCATTCCCAGAAGTAAATCAGTTATATGATGTAGTATACGAACAAGAAAATTATCCTTTCATCCCACATAAATTATAAAAACTATGGCACAAATTATAACAATGCCCCGTTTGAGTGATACGATGACTGAAGGAGTTGTAGCTACTTGGCTAAAAAAAGTGGGTGATACAATCAAAACGGGTGATATTCTTGCTGAAATTGAAACGGATAAAGCAACAATGGAATTTGAGGCTTTTTATGACGGTGTTTTATTACATATCGGAATTCAAGAAGGACAATCTGCTCCAGTGGATTCTTTATTAGCAATCATTGGTAAAGAAGGTGAAGATATTTCCGCTTTATTAAGTGGAGGAGTTGTTGCTGAAGCTAAAGAAGAAAAAGTAGTTGAAGAAGCAAAAACAACTTCTGCAACTGTTGAAATACCAGCAGGTGTAAAAGTAGTAACTATGCCTCGTTTGTCAGATACAATGACAACAGGAACCGTAGCTACTTGGTTAAAGAAAGTAGGAGATGCTGTAAAAGAAGGGGATATTTTAGCTGAAATCGAAACAGATAAAGCTACGATGGAATTCGAATCTTTCAATGCAGGAACTTTATTATATATTGGAGTGCAAGAAGGCGATTCTGCTCCAGTAGATACAATTTTAGCTATTTTAGGTCCAGCAGGAACTGATGTTTCAGGAATTGCGGCTAACTACAAAGTTGGCGCTGTAGCTGAAGCTCCAAAGAATGAGGAAAAAGCGATTTCTCAAACTGAAGCTACTCCCAACTCCCAACTCCCAACTTCTAACTCAGAAGGTAGAGTTTTCGCTTCTCCATTAGCTAAAAAAATTGCTCAAGATAAAGGAATCAACTTGTTTCAAGTAAAAGGTTCTGGTGAAAATGGAAGAATTGTAAAAAGCGATGTTGAGAATTTCTCACCTTCAGCGATTGCAACTCCAGCTCAAGCCGTTGCAGAAGCTTCAAATGCTGTAGCTGCTGTAAAACCATTTGTTCCAGCAGGGGAAGTTTTTCAAGAAGAAATCAAAAATTCGCAAATGCGTAAAACCATTGCGAGAAGATTATCAGAATCTAAATTTACAGCACCACATTACTATTTAACTATTGAGTTAGATATGGACAATGCAATTGCTTCAAGAAATATGATCAACGGATTACCAGAAACGAAAGTTTCTTTCAACGATATGGTAATCAAAGCAAGTGCGATGGCATTGAAAAAACATCCACAAGTGAATTCACAATGGAGAGAAGATGCTATGGTAATCAATCATCACGTGAATATTGGAGTAGCAGTAGCTGTTGAAGATGGTTTAATGGTTCCAGTATTGAAATTTACAGACCAAATGAGTTTAACTCAAATTGGCGCTAACGTAAAAGACTTAGCTGGAAAAGCAAAATCGAAAAAAATTCAACCTGCTGAAATGGAAGGAAGTACGTTTACTATTTCTAATTTAGGAATGTTTGGAATTCAATCGTTTACTTCTATTATCAATCAGCCAAATTCAGCTATTTTATCTGTTGGGGCTATTATTGAAAAACCAGTAGTTAAAAACGGACAAATTGTAGTTGGAAACACAATGACAGTTACTTTAGCTTGCGACCACAGAACAGTGGACGGAGCAACAGGAGCTCAATTCTTACAAACGTTTAGAGCGTTTATGGAAAATCCAGTTACAATGTTAGCATAATATGTGTTAAATTTATCATACAAAATCCCGATTTGAGTCGGGATTTTTTTATTTTTACTCAAAACTAAATGCTATGAAAAAATTAATTTACTTAATTACTTTTTTTGGATTGTCGCTTCAAGCACAAACAAATGTTACTTCAAAAGGTATTTCAAATTCGAATTATAATGTTTCCGAAGATAATGTCATAAAAACGCTTGCTTACTTAACTTCTGATGAATTGGAAGGAAGGGATTCGGGGAGTAAAGGAATAGAAAAAGCTTCGG
>JBILST010000123.1:0-6884 GCA_044371865.1 Flavobacterium sp. | reverse complement strand
TTGCGCAAGAAAAAACAACTGTAAAAGCTTCAAATTCAGATATTAGCGACAATTTAGACTTAAGAGCTGTGGCTACTATTTTTGGTGATGCTTCCAATTTAGAGGACTTTGAAAAAAGATTAAACGATCCTAAAACACAAATCTCTAATTTAGACTTAAATAACGATAATTATGTAGATTATTTAAGAGTAATTGAATCCGTAGAAGACAACGTACATTTAGTAGTAGTTCAAGCGGTATTGGACAAAGATGTTTTTCAAGATGTAGCAACCATTGAAGTGGAACGCGATAGAAATAATCAAATACAAGTACAAGTTGTAGGGGATGTTTATATGTATGGCTCCAATTATATTTACGAACCCGTTTATGTACACACTCCTATAATTTATACTACTTTTTGGGTAAGTAACTATCGTCCGTATTACTCATCATGGTACTGGAATTATTATCCAAGTTATTATAGTTACTGGAATCCATACCCAATTTTTAGATATAGAAACCATATTCATGTGCATATCAATTTTGGTCACTCATATCATTACGCAAATTATAGAAGATGCGGAAACGTTTATAATAATTATTATGGCAGAAGAGGTAATGGTTATGAAAGAATGCATCCTAATCGTTCATTTGCTCACAGAAACTCAGGATACAGTAACCGTCAGGAATTAGATAATAACAGAAATGTTCGTTCGCCTCGAAGTAGAACTGAAATGACTTCTAATGAAACTAGAAGCACAAATTATAGTACCAGAGGAAATCGTGAAACAAGAGAAAACACAACAAATTCTCCTAGAACCAGAGGGAATTCTGACACAAGAGTAACTACAGAAACTAGAAATAGAAACCAAGATACGAGAACTAACGAAAGAAGAGAATATTCAGAAAACAGAGCTAATTCTACAAGAGAAAGAGTAACTGCAAGTAATAACGGAACGAGGGGGAATTCAGAAACAAGAAGTAGTGCCTCAAGAGGAAACTCACAGACTAGAACTAGTGCTCCAAGTAGTAATTCAAACACTAGAAATTCAGGTTCAAGAGCTAGCGGAAGAGGATAAATATTAAAGCTGTCAAATTTGACAGCTTTTTTTATTTAAATTCGTATATTTGCGTCCCGAATTCTCGGGCTGATTTAAAATATACAATGAGATTACACAGAAATTTAGTATTCACGACCATCGATTCGCTTATGGCGATTTTTAATGAAGGTGAATATGCCGATAAAGTTGTCGCAAGAGCTTTAAAAAAAGACAAACGTTGGGGAAGTCATGATAGAAAATTCGTTGCAGAAACAATTTATGAAATTGTTAGATGGAAACGTTTATATACTGAGATTGCAGAAGTTAAAGAACCCTTCGATAGAGATAAAATATGGAGAATATTTGCAGTTTGGGCCGTATTAAGAGGTTATAACCTACCCGATTGGAAATATTTCGAAGACACACCTGTTAGAAGAATCAAAGGCAAATTTGACGAATTAACCAAAACTAGAAAATTCAAAGAATCCATTCCAGATTGGATGGATGAATTGGGTGTTAAAGAATTGGGCGAAGAAGTTTGGACAAAAGAATTGGCTGCACAAAACGAACAAGCCAAAGTAATTTTACGAGTAAATCGTTTAAAAACGACTAAAGAAAAATTAAGAGCCATCTTAATGGATTTAAATATTGAAACCGAGTTTCATAAAGACTATCCAGATGCCTTAATTTTAACTGAACGAGCTAATGTTTTTTTAACAGATGCTTTTAAAGACGGATTGTTTGAAGTTCAAGACGCTTCTTCTCAATTGGTTGCTTATTTCTTAGATGTACAACCTGGTATGCGAGTTGTTGATACTTGTGCGGGTGCGGGTGGAAAAACCTTACACCTAGCTTCATTAATGGAAAACAAAGGACAATTAATTGCAATGGATTTATACGAAAGTAAATTGAAGCAATTAAAAATTCGCGCAAAAAGAAATGGAGCTTTTAACATTGAACCAAGAGTAATTGAAAGTACTAAAACAATCAAAAAATTACACGAAAAAGCAGACAGAGTATTAATTGATGCTCCGTGTAGTGGTTTAGGTGTTTTAAAAAGAAACCCAGATAGCAAATGGAAATTACAACCTGAATTTATCGACAATATTCGTAAAGTTCAAGCGGAAGTTTTAGAGAATTATTCTAAAATTGTAAAACCAGGCGGAAAATTAGTGTATGCTACTTGTTCTGTATTACCTTCAGAAAACCAAGAACAAATTAAGCATTTCTTAAGCACTGAAATCGGAAAAGAATTTAATTTTGTCAAAGATCAAAAAGTCTTAGCCAGCGAAAGCGGTTTCGACGGATTTTACATGGCATTATTAGAAAGAAAAAACAAATAAAAATATGAGAAAAAATTACCTACTAACTTTTTTATTGTGTTCATTAATTGGTTGGGCGCAAATTCCTGCAAACTATTACAATACCGCAACAGGAACTGGATTAACATTAAAAACAAATCTAAGAAAAATCATTGACAATGTAAACGATGGTATTGCTTCAGAGCATTTACATTCAGATCAGGGATATGCAGCTCTTTGGACACTTTATACCCATACCGCATTTAGAGATAATTACTATGAAAATGATGGTAGCTTATTAGATATATATTCTGAAAATCCTTCTGGAGCTGATCCGTATATTTACGCAAACGCTTCACAACAATGCGGTTCATACACTGGTGAAGGTGATTGCTACAATAGAGAGCATTTAATTCCGCAATCTTATTTTGATGGTTATGCTACAAATCCTATGAAAAACGATCCGTTTTTTGTAGTTCCTTCAGATGGAAAAGTGAATGGTGATAGAAATAATTTACCGTTTGGAGAAGTTGGTACTGCAACCTATACTTCACAGAATGGTTCAAAGAGAGGAAATGGATTAAATACTGGATATGCGTTAGGTTATTCTGGGGTTGTATTTGAACCTATTGATGAATTCAAAGGAGATGTTGCCAGAGCTTTTTTCTACTTTGCTACTCGCTACGAAAGCGATATGACAAATTTCTACAACGCTGCAAATGCAGCTACATGTCAGGCGAAAAATATGTTTGATGGATCAACAGGGAGAGCTTTTACAAACCCTTTCTTAGATATTTTAGTTCAATGGCATATAGATGATCCTGTTAGCGCTAAAGAAATTGCTATTAATAATGATATCTATTATAATCATCAAAGCAACAGAAACCCATACATTGACCATCCAGAATATGTTGGTGTTATTTGGAATAGTTTCTTAGGAAATGATTCATTTGCATTAGAAAATTTAATTTCGATTTATCCAAATCCTGCTATTAATAATGAAATTACAATTTCATCAGTAACAGAATTAAAATCAATTGTTTTATACAACATCAACGGACAAATCATTCAAGAAATAAAAAATCCTACAAGAGTAGATAATTCTTATAAAGTTAATAATTTACCTACTGGCTTTTATTTAGTTCAATTAGCTTCTGAAAATGCTTTAGCAACAAAGAAAATCATTGTAAACTAATCGTATCAACATAAAATCTATCCCCCTTAAAAAAGCCCTGAATTTTCAGGGCTTTTTTATGCATATTGTTTTTATTCAAGAAATTTTACCTTAAATAAACCTATTTTATATTGAACATTTAAAGTGTCTCCGTTTTGTAGTTTGTAAATAGTAGGATACTTTTTTAAAATTCTCAAAGAATCAATTTTATTCAATTGTTCTAAGGAAGTTATAAACTCATTCTTATCTTCATGAATATGAAAAATTCCATTTGTTTTATCACTTACAATATGGTAAACTTTTGTTTGAGATACTATGTTGCATTTTGAATTTAGAAACAAAAGAAAATCATCTGTTATACTTTTGAAAAAAAATCCAAATAATGTAGCTATAATAACAATTGAAAAAGTGTATCTAATAGAAATAATTTTTTTTCTATATCCATAAACAAAAAAAAGAATAAGTACTATAAAAGATATTAGTAGTGAAAATTTCCATGATACTTCTTTAAAATTTCGAACATCTGAATGAAAATACTTTTCTTTTATATAGGGTCCCAATACAAATATATGGTAACAAAAGATTGCAATAAAAACTGAAAATGTTACTAATCTATATTTTGAAATTTTCATTTTGTTAATTATATCTCATTCAAAAATAATAAATCGTATTAAATAAAAATACTAAAATCAATAAATCGAAAATAATTAAATAAAAAAAGCCCTGAAAATACAGGGCTTTCTAATTTAAAGGGTGAAAGACGGGTCTCGAACCCGCGACCTTCGGAACCACAATCCGACGCTCTAACCAACTGAGCTACAATCACCGTTTGTTTTGTTTGCAAAAAAACTATTGTCTTTGGTAAAAACCTAATCCGCATAGCTTCATTTGCGAGTGCAAATATAGTAGTTTCCTTTAATCTTACAAAGATTTTTTTTACTTTTTTATTACTATTTTACTTTAAATCTCCTAAACTATTGACGGTCAAATATCTTTCTACCGTAAAACCTTCTGCATACTCTACTCCTACTAGTCTTCCCAAGTCTTGTGCGCGATATATTACACTATTTAAAAAGTTTTTTGAAGTAATTGGCGTAACAGGCTCCTTTGAGTTTGGATCGTAAAATTGCGAACCATAAGCCAATACCGATTCCATTTTTTTATCCATATATCCTGTAATATCTACCGCAAAATCAGGTTCAATTGTTTGCCATTGAATATAATGATACACAACCTTTGGACGCCAAGCTTGTTGCGCTTCACCATTAAGTTCGGTCTTAATTTGAATCAATCCTGATAAAAAACAAGCATCGCTAACCAATTTACTTCCTTTTCCATGGTCAATATGTCTGTCGGCAATAGCATTACACAATACGATATCTGGTTGAAATTTACGAATGGCTTGAATTACTTTTAATTGATGCGCTTCATCGTTCACAAAGAAACCATCACGCATATCTAAATTTTCTCTTACTATAACGCCTAAAATTTCTGAAGCTTTAGCTGATTCAGTATTACGAATTTCAACAGAACCTCGCGTACCCAATTCACCACGCGTTAAATCGATGATTCCGACTTTTTTTCCTAAAGCAACCTCTTTGGCTATAGTGCCACTACATCCTAATTCTACATCATCTGGATGTGCTCCAAAAGCTAATATATCTAATTTCATTTTCAGTTTATAAGTTTATCGTTTAAGAGTTTAAAAGGTTTTGGAAACTAAAATATTTATCATCGTCATCGATTTATTTTCGGTTTCAATGAATTCCTTTTCTGGATTACTATCTTTTGTTATACCACAACCAACGTATATATTTACAACATCATTTTCTACTTCTAAACAGCGTAAATTTACGAATAAATCGGTTTGATTGTTTTTATTGTATTCACCTAAAAATCCAGCATAATATTTTCGATTATAACCTTCATTTTTCAGTATAAAATCGATTGTTTTATCTTTGGGTAAACCACAAACCGCTGGTGTTGGATGCAACGTTTTTATCAAGTCACTCACTTGAAAATCAGCAGTCAGTTCACCTGAAATTAATGATTTCAAATGTACTAAATTTCCAGCTTTAATAGTTTCAGCATCAGTAACTATAAGTTCAGTTACTTTATTAGTTACTTTATCTAAAATATAATTGGTTACAAATTGTTGCTCCTCCTTTTCTTTGGTTTCCCAAATTACATTTTCGGAATACAATTGCGTTCCTGCCAAAGCCACTGTTTCAAAATGATTTTGATTAATTTTTACCAATTGTTCTGGTGTGGCTCCCATCCATAAACCAATTTTTGGATGAAAAAACAAATAGCGAAAAACCGTTGGATAAGTTGCGATTAAATTCTGAAACGTTGCTACAATTGAAATTTGTTTCTTCAAAACCATTTTACGTGACAAAACTACTTTATCAAATTCACCCTCTTGAATTGCCAAAACTCCTTTGGAAACTAAATTTTCGAAAGCTTCTTTTTGATTACTTTCAGAAGTTAAATTTACAACCGTTAGTTTCTCTAAAACACTCAGATTTCCTTGTATAAATAAATTTCCTTCAAATGGAATTACGACTTGATTTTCTCCATGAAAAGGCACAAATATAAATCCGGCTTGATTGGAAAAAGCGTTAATTTCATCCGTTTGTTGTATAAGTAAATTCCAAACAGATTCGTTGGGTTTCACATAACAAACAAAAGGTTTTTGTTGCGATACTAAAACTTTTATTTCTTCAAAAACTTGCATTATTGTCTTCTAGATAATACCATATTCGT
Source organism: Flavobacterium sp. (assembly GCA_044371865.1). Lineage (GTDB taxonomy): Bacteria > Bacteroidota > Bacteroidia > Flavobacteriales > Flavobacteriaceae > Flavobacterium. Next base: position 624 of record JBILST010000123.1, on the reverse strand, counting down.
TAATTTACAAAGCGAAATTAACTTTCCTTGCTCATCTACAATTCTAATTTCCCACAAATGAATACTAGCTCCTTTGTGTATGATTTTAGCCGTAGCCGTAACCATTCCTTCGCGTTTACTTTTTAAATGATTCGCTGAAATCTCAATGCCACGTACTTCTTGTTTTTCGGGATTTACAAACATTAACGAAGCTGCACTTCCTACACTCTCTGCTAAGGCTACTGTTGCACCGCCATGTAATAATCCCATAGGTTGATGAACTCTTGGATTCACAGGCATTGTTGCTGTTAGAAAATCTTCGCCAGCATCGGTGTAAACGATATCTAAGGTATTCATTAAAGTGTTTTTGCTCCAATCATTACACAATTGCAACATTTTTTCTCTATCAAACAACATAACTTTTATTTTTGGTAAAATTAAGCATTCCGAAGAGAATATTTCATGTTATTTAACGTTTTATAAATATTTGTAGGTAACTGAAATTGACTAAAACATAATAAACATAGTCCTGTAATTTGAATTTAAAAGCGTTCAAACTTTACATTAGAAAACAATAGCCCAATGTAATTCAATATTTGAACTAAAATAAACTCAGTCAAAAAGGTTATCTATGTTGCTATGTGG
>JBILST010000314.1:0-2580 GCA_044371865.1 Flavobacterium sp. | reverse complement strand
AACCTAAAATCCCTTTGGATTTATACAAACCAACCCATCTTCTAATTACAGATTTGTCAATACCAATTTCTTTTGAAATAGAACAATATGATTGATGATGCTTGGTGTACTTTAAAACTTGTTCAAGTTTAAGTGCTGCTGTAAAACTTCTTTTTTTTCTCATAAAAATGCCCCAAATAGTGTCTAACTTTTTGGGGCATGTTCAGTTTTGTAACTTGGGATTTTTTTAATTATATAACTTTTTTAATGACTCTCAATTTATGAGTATGTCTATTGGTTTCCGCATTGTATATTCCTAAATGATCTAATCGATCTATTCTTACTTTTCCAGAGGCATGAATAATGTAATTGTTTTCCATCATAATTCCAACGTGAATGATGTTACCCTCTTCGTTGTCAAAAAACGCTAAATCACCCGGCTCACTTTCTTCAATAAAACTTAAGGCTTCTCCTTGACTTGCTTGTTGTGAAGCATCGCGTAATAGTTTATAACCATTTAGTTTGTAAACCATTTGAGTAAAACCAGAGCAGTCAATTCCAAAAGGTGTTTTTCCTCCCCATAAATAAGGGGCATTCAAATACATAAAAGCAGTTTTGACAATTTCAGATTTTGGTTTTTCACCACAAACTTTGATGCCTTCAAAGCAATACTTTTGGGAATTAATTTCCTCATTATCTAAAAAGGATAATGAAGCGCCTAAAGTTATTGATGTAAGTTGATTATTTGGAGCTGTAATATATTCTACAAAGTCAGCATTTAAAACTACTGGAGTATTGTTTAAAATGGTATACTGTTCTTCAGTAATTGCTTGAAATTGTTTGGCGTCAATCCACCCGTTATAGTTGTCGTAAGCCAATTCTACCTGCACCCATTTGGCAGTCATTTCAATAATTTTAAAGTGTTCGCCAAAGAGTAATTGCGAAACTTGTTCGCTCTTATCACTGGCTTCTGCTCTTACGGGTACTATGGCTAAATTACAAATTCCAAACATGTTGGTCGAAATAAAAAATGATGAATTAAGAATTTAATTACAAATGTAACTAAATTTCAAAATTCATCATTAGTAAAAGTAAATAAATTATGCTTTTTCAATAACAATTGCCGAAGCACCACCGCCACCATTACAGATTGCAGCTGCACCAATTTTAGCATTGTTTTGTTGTAATACATTGATTAATGTTACGATAATTCTTGCTCCTGAGCATCCTAGCGGATGTCCTAAAGAAACTGCACCACCATTTACATTGATTTTATCATTGTCTAATCCTAAGATTTGCGCATTTGCCAAACCAACCACAGCAAAAGCTTCATTGAATTCAAAGAAATCAACATCAGCAACGGTTAAACCAGCTTTGTCTAATGCTTTTGGTAAGGCTTTTGCAGGGGCTGTTGTAAACCATTTTGGTTCTTGAGCCGCATCAGCGTATGATTTTATGTAAGCTAAAGGAGTTAATCCTAAAGATTGTGCTTTTTCTTCACTCATTAAAACCATTGCAGCAGCTCCGTCATTAATAGTAGATGCATTTGCAGCAGTCACAGTTCCTTCTTTTGTAAATACAGCTGCTAAAGATGGGATTTTATCTAATTTTACATTAGTGAATTCTTCGTCTTTAGAAACTATGATAGCGTCACCTCTTCTTTGAGGAACTTCTACTGGAACAATTTCTGCATCAAACTTACCAGCTTCCCACGCAGCCGCAGAACGCTCATACGATTGAATTGCGAAGTTATCTTGTGCTTCTCTTGTAATGTTGTATTCAGTAGCACATAAGTCAGCAGAAACACCCATAGCGTTATTGTCGTATGCATCTGTTAAGCCATCCTTTTGCATTCCGTCTACTAAAGAAGTTGGTCCGAATTTTACGCCATTTCTTAAATGAACATAATGCGGAATTAAACTCATGTTTTCCATACCACCCGCTACTACGATTTCAGCATCTCCAGCGATAATTGCTTGAGCCCCTTGCATCACAGCTTTCATGCCACTAGCACAAACTTTATTTATGGTAGTACAAGCAACACTTTCAGATAAACCAGCATATAAAGCGGCTTGTCTAGCAGGAGCTTGGCCGTTTCCAGCTTGAACTACATTACCCATTAATACTTCGTCAACTAATTTAGGGTCTAAATTGATTTTATTTAAAGCGCCTTTGATGGCAGCAGCACCTAACTTAGTTGCAGGTACACTAGATAAAGCTCCCATGAAACTTCCAATTGGAGTTCTTACGGCAGAAACGATAACTACTTTTTTGTTCATGATAGAATGGTTTTTTATTTGAATTGCGAAATTACTATTTTTATTCGAATTTTGATAAAGAAAACACTATAATTCTTCCTTAAAAAGGAAATGAAATTGATTTTTAATAATTAAAATGGATTTCTACTATTTAGACTTTATTTTTGATTTTCTATGAAATGCAAATTATTCCAGAATTTTTATACATTGTTATTGTATTGACTATTAGTGCTTTTAAAATTTATATTAAAAAAATATTAAAAAATCTCTAATAATAGTTGTATATTAAGGAATGAAAACATACATTTGCAACCGCAAAAAAGATAAGTTCTTACAGAATAAT
>JBILST010000003.1:0-29543 GCA_044371865.1 Flavobacterium sp. | reverse complement strand
ATTGGAATTGGAACCAATGGAAAAGCACTATTCCCAGTGGCAAAAGACGCTAACGGAAAATTAGTTTTTAGAATGATGCCCGTAGAAATTGATCAAAAATTAATGCAAGAAATTGCTAAAACAACGGATGCAAAATACTTTAGAGCCACATCAAATCAAAAATTACAAGCCATTTACGACGAAATTAATAAGTTAGAAACCACAGAAATTGACGAAAAGAAATTTTATAATTACGACGAAAAGTATAAGTCATTTGCACTAATAGCTTTTGTTTTATTAGGAATTGAAGTGTTGTTGAGAAATTCAGTTTTTAGAGGAATCGTTTAGAAAGAGAAATAATGTTTGAATTAGAAAGCCCAATATATTTTTATTTAATAGCACTCATTCCAATTGTAGTGGCACTTTTTCTATTCAATTTGTTTTGGAAAAGAAAAAAACAAGCCGCTTTTGCCGATTTGGAATTGTTTGAAAAATTAAGCCCAGAAAAATCAACGTTTAAACCCGTTTTAAAAGTGGTGCTTTTGCTTTTGGCTATTGCTTGTGTAATAATTGCTTTGGTGAACCCAAAAATGGGAACCAAAATGGAAACAGTAAAACGTCAAGGAATTGATATCGTTTTTGCCATTGATATTTCAAAAAGTATGTTGGCCGAAGACGTGGCGCCAAACCGTTTAGAAAAAACTAAGCAATTGGTGTCGCAAATCATCAATCAATTTGGAAATGATCGAGTTGGAATTGTAGGTTATGCGGGAAGTGCGTATCCTGTTTTACCCATGACTACCGATTATAGTATTGCTAAAATGTATCTGCAAAGCATGAATACCAATATGGTTTCTTCGCAAGGGACGGCTTTTAATGATGCCATTAAACTTTCAGTAGATTATTTTGACATTAAAGACACCAGCAAACTAATTATTTTAGTTTCAGACGGCGAAGATCATGGCGAGGGAGCCGAGGAAGCAATTGAAATGGCTCGAGAAAAAGGAGTTCGTATTTTAACGATTGGTGTGGGTACAGAAAATGGGGGTCCAATTCCACTAAAAAACGATCAAGGAAACATTACATCTTATAAAAAAGACCAAGACGGAAAAATAGTTACAACTAAATTATATCCTGAAGTTTTAAAAAATATTGCTGATAAAACTAAATCAAAATTTCTTTTAGGCGCTTCTACAAAAGAAGTAGTAGAAGAATTAAAAAAACAGTTAGACAAAATTGAAAAAACCGAATTCGAATCACAACAAATTGCCGATTTTGAATCACAATATCAATGGTTTTTAGGATTTGGTTTTTTACTACTTCTTGTAGATATATTTTTATTAGAGAAAAAGACAAATTGGGTGCAAAAGTTAAACTTATTTAATGAAAAGAAAAATGCATAAGATAGTTTATTTAGTAGTTTTGTTAGTTAGCGGAATGCTTTTTAGTCAGGAAAAAGATAAAAATCTATTTAGTGGAAACCAGTCTTTTACAGAAAAAAAATACTCAGATGCAGAACAAGAATATCGAGTTACCCAATCAAAAAAATCGCCTAAAAAAGCAGTTGCAGGCTATAATTTAGGTAATAGTATTTACAGACAAAATCAGCAAGGTGAAGCACAAATTAAATACATCCAAGCGTTAGAGACTGCAAAAACTAAAAACGAAAAACATCGAATTTATCACAATCTCGGTAATACTTTCATGTTGGAAAAAAATTATGAAGCAGCTGTTGAAGCCTATAAAAATGCTTTGCGAAACAACCCTTTCGATGAAGAAACAAGGTATAATTATGCTTTAGCTAAAAAGAAGAAAAAAGAAAATCCACCACCAAAAGGAGGAAACAATAATAAAAAACCTCAGCCCAAAAACAACAAAAATGATAAGGGTAATTCTGATAAAGACAACAAAAAAGATCAGAATAAAGAAGGAGATAAGGACAAAGATAAAGGTGATGGAGATAAAAAAGAAAATAAAAACGATTCTCCAAAACCATCAGGAGCAGACAAACAACGCATCGATAATATTTTAGATGCTGTTAACAATGCCGAAAAGAAAATTCAGGACAAAGTGAATGAGAAAAAAGTAAAAGCGCGTCCTGCATCAAATGAAAAAGACTGGTAATCCATGAAAAAGACAATTTTAATTTTATTATTCTCATTATTTTTTACCTCTGTTTCTGCTCAAGTAAAATTTGAAGCACAAACAGAACGTTCCACTTATGGGTTAAACGAACGTATTCAGTTGGTTTTCTCAATAAATAATGAAGGAGATAATTTTGAACCACCAAAAATTACAGGATTCAAATCGGAAGGGCCATTTATTAACAGAGGAAACCAAACATCTATTACAATAGTAAATGGAAAAGTAACACAAAAACGAGAAATTTCAACTCAAGTTATTTATTATTTAACTCCCGTAAAAAAAGGGACTTTTACAATTGGAGCAGCCTCAATTCAATATAACGAAACAACTTATAAATCGGCTCCTATAAAAATTACAATTACTGATCCAATCCAAATGCCAACGTATCCAGGTCAGCAGAACAATGCTAATTTTGGAGAAGGTATTCATTTGGTTGCCGAACTGTCAACTAAGAATCCATATATAAATGAACCTGTTACTGTAATTTATAAATTGTATTTTGAACCAAGGTCAACCGTTGGTAATTTTAGAAACTTCAAAGCTCCAAAATATGAAGATTTTTGGAGTCAGTATATTGATATGAAGCAACTAACTGCTGAACGAGGAAAATTTAACGGAAAAGATTACAGTATGGTAGTACTGCGAAAAGTAATATTATATCCATTAGAGTCAGGCTCAAAAGTTATAGAACCATTTAAAATAGATATTGATGCTGAGGTTCCTACTGGACGTCGCGATTGGTTTGGCGAATATGAAATGAAAGTTATTCAAAAAGCCCTATCAACTGGAAGACAAACTATTACTGTAAAACCTCTTCCTGTAAATGGGAAACCAGAAGGTTATACAGGAGCTGTGGGTAAATTTGATTTCAAAGTAATACCTTCAAAATCAAGCTTAAAAGCTGGAGAATCGTTAGAATTAGAGGTGAGTGTTTCAGGAAAAGGAAATTTAAAATTATTTACCTTGCCAAAACCAATTGTTCCAAGTGCTTTAGAGCTATACGAACCTGCTCACAACGAGAATGTTCAAACACCTGTTTCTGGAATGGCTGGTAAAATATCGGACACATATACAATAATTCCGCAATTTAAAGGTAAATATACCATTAAGCCTTTAGTGTTTTCATACTATGATTTGGCAAGTAAATCGTATAAAACCATCACCTCAAAAGAAATTACCATTGATGTAGCGGAAGGTGACGGAACAGTTGTTTCAAATAAAGAAAATGTAAATAAACAAGCCATTCAGAAAAAAGAAGTATTCCAATTCAATAAATTGAAAACAGAATTTGTTTCTGCTTCTAGAGAAGATTTCTTAGGTTCGGGGTTGTTTTATAGTTTGTTATTTGCACCATTATTATTGATTCCGATTGTGATGATTGCTAGAAAACAAAAAGAAGCAAAAGATGCCGATGTTGTGGGAAATCGAGTTAGAAATAATAACCGATTAGTGAAGAAATATTTATCGGAAGCCAAAAAACAAATGGGCGACAAAGTGCCGTTTTATATGGCAATGGAGAAAGCGTTACACAATTTCTTAAAAGCCAAATTACATATCGAAACAGTCGAAATGAGCAAAGATAACATCATCGAATTATTACAACAACGAAATGCATCAGAAGAAAGTATTAATCGATTTATGGAATTAATGAACGATTGCGAATTCGCACGATACGCTCCAGCAACCGACACCGCCATGAATAATGATTTCGACAGAGCTATTTCTATCATTTCTGAACTTGAAAAACAATTGAAATAATGAAAAAGAAGATTATACTATTCCTTTTGTTTTTAGTTTCATTTGCTAATGCAAGTGAATCAATCGATGCTACTTTCAAAAAAGCAAACAATTTGTATAACAAGGGCGATTACGAACAAGCGTTGCAATCTTTCGAAGGTATTGTAAATCAAGGCAACGAATCGGCGGATTTGTATTTTAATATTGCCAATTGCTATTACAAATTAGGAAAAGTAGCGCCATCCATTTACAATTACGAAAAAGCATTGCTTTTAAACCCAGATGACGAAGCGATACAAACCAATCTGTCATTTGCTCAAAAAATGGCTATAGACGACATTAAAATCCTTCCAGAAGTCGGTTTTAAGAAAATGGTGAAAGAATTTACAAGCACATTTCATTACGATACTTGGGCTTGGATTGCGGTTTTTATTGCTTTCCTAAGTTTACTTTCGTTTTTAGGGTATTATTTTGGAAATACTGTGTTTTTAAAACGCACCTTTTTCAGTTTATTCCTGTTGTTTTTAGTTGGAATTGGCGTAACCGTTTTCTCCGCTTTTTTACAGAAGAAATTCGATACAAATTACAATCCAGCCATTGTTTTTGCAGAATCAACGACTTTGAAAGCCGAACCTAAAAATAGTTCGGAAGATGTAGTAACGCTTCACGAAGGCACAAAAGTTTTCGTTTTAGAAGAATTGGGCAACTGGAAACAAGTAGAACTTACCGACAAAACCAAAGCGTGGATTAACAAAGAAGCGATTAAGGAAGTGAAGGAATAGTGTTCAGTATTCAGTTGAAAGTGTTCAGAATTTAGATTTTTCAATCGAAGCATTTCGAAGCGTTTATTCCTCACTCTCAACTTCCGACTTCAAACTATCATACCAATTTTCAATCGTAGGATAAATCGCTTTTGAAATATTCTGAATGGGATTATAAAAGATGGAATGCTCTTGCGTTTCTTTAGAAAGCAGCATATTGTTGATGTTGATTTTCTCAAAAATAAAAAGCACTACACTCAAAGTTAAAATCGTTTTCAAGAGGCTAAAAACCACACCTGCGAATTTGTTAACCCAACCTAAAAAAGCAAAATCGACTAATTTGGTTAAAATTTTTGCACTCAAGTGAATGCCAATCACCACCAACAAAAACGTGATGATAAATGCCGTAATTTCAATATATTTCGGATTCCAACTTGGGACAATTCCAGTAAAAATAGCGCCTACTAAATTTGAAAATTTAATCGCTAAATAAATTCCTAAAATCAAAGCTACAAACGAAGCAACTTCTACAAAAAGTCCGTTTTTCAATCCTTTATAAACCGCAAAACCCAATAAAACCGCAAAAACAATATCAATAAAACTCATATCAAAGAAAATAGAATAAAGAACAAAGATAAAAGAATTGTTGAAAGTAGTTTTCTGTTGTTATCTTTGCAGAAATATTATTGGATTGATGGGAAACTTCGTGCTTCCAGCTTCCAGCTTCAAACTTAAAAAAATGTCAAGAGACGAACAATTAAAACAGCGTTGGGAAAGCGTTGTCAATATATTATCAGAAAAATTTTCAGGCGGAGAAGACCTTGATTTAGAAGGAATTATCTACTTAATTGGCGTACAAGAATTAGGAAAAATCCATGCTGCTTTCAAAAAAGATGAAAAAGTAAACCTGATGCACATCGCTATTTGCCGTTTGTTAGAGCCTTACGGTTATTACGAATTTGAATATTTCGATAACGAAGGTTGGCCGCATTACAAAGTAAAAGAAGAATTGCCACCACTAAAAGCAGGCGAACAAGCGGTTCTAATGAAAGAAGCAATTGTAAGCTACTTTTTAGAGAAAGAATTAATTGACTAATTAATTTATTAGTACAGACAAGTCATTGACTTGTCTCTCAAAAAAAATCCATAAATTTGCATTTTACAAAACGAGCGATGACAGAAACGATTAAAGCCCATATTGAAGAAGTAAAATCTTTTCAAACCGATAATAAAGAACAATTAGAAGCTTTCCGAATTAAGTATTTAGGAAGTAAAGGCTTGTTGAAAGACTTTTTTGCCGAATTCAAAAATGTTCCAAACGAACAAAAGAAAGAATTTGGACAAGTCATCAACGAATTGAAAACTTCGGCAGAAGAAAAAGTAAAAAGCATTCAAGATGCTTTAGAAAATAAAGAAGAAGCAAAAGGAATTTACGGCGATACTACACGCCCGGGAGAAGCGATGAGCATTGGTTCGCGTCATCCAATTTCGATTGTAAAAAACCAAATGATTGATATTTTTTCAACCATAGGTTTTAACGTATCCGAAGGTCCAGAAATCGAAGACGATTGGCACAATTTCACGGCATTAAATTTACCAGAATACCATCCAGCAAGAGATATGCAGGATACTTTTTTCATTCAAACCAACCCTGATGTTTTGTTGAGAACACACACTTCATCAGTGCAAGTGCGTTATATGGAAAACAATAAACCGCCTATTCGTACGATTTCTCCAGGAAGAGTGTTCCGTAACGAAGCTGTTTCATCACGTTCGCACTGTATTTTTCATCAAGTGGAAGGTTTGTATATTGACAAAGATGTTTCGTTTGCCGATTTAAAACAGACTTTGTTGTATTTCACGAAAGAAATGTTCGGAAAATCGAAAATTCGTTTACGTCCTTCTTATTTTCCATTTACAGAACCAAGTGCTGAAATCGATATTTATTGGGGATTAAAAACCGAAACCGATTACAGAATTACCAAAGGAACCGGTTGGTTAGAAATTGGTGGTTGCGGAATGGTAGACCCAAACGTATTGAAAAACTGCGGTATCAATCCAGACGAACACACAGGTTTTGCTTTCGGAATGGGAGTAGAGCGTATCGCGATGTTGTTGTACCAAATTGGCGATATCCGTATGTTTTATGAAAACGACGTTCGTTTCTTAGAGCAATTCAAATCATCAATTTAGTCATTGCGAGGAACGAAGCAATCTCACTTACTATGAAAAAAGACATTATCATCCCAAAAGTAGCAAACGTTCACATTGTAGCTTTTCAAGAATGGAACGACGATTTTATGGAGAATTCTTGGTATGCTTATTTAATAAACGATACCAATGATTTGCTAGAAATGGCTATGGTAGTTTCGCGTGCTTATGGTTTAATCAATGGCGAAGAGCGCAAAACGGGAACATTCCGTCATGCATTTGCTAAAGTTGAAGCAAGAACCGCCGTTAAAGTTGAATTGTTAGAAAACAACGTCTTACAATTGAATAACGAATTCATGCTGTCATACTTCGCAAACGGACAATTATTCGATAAAACCTTTGTTTTTAGAACCAATTCCATCAACGAAAATGCCACTGCTGATTTACCTATTATCAACAAAAGAGGCGTTTTCGCAAATTAGATTTTAAAAAACTTACCGCAGATTCGCAGATTAATAATTAAATCTGCGAATCTGCGGTTTTTATAATTCTATACTTTTTAGATATAGGATTGCTTTCCTCATTTTTTTTCCTCAATTTTATGCTTTCAAAAAGTTTAAAATGAAGAAAATATTCCTATTAATATCTATAATATTTATTTCTTGTAATTCTGATTCTGGTTTAGAAAAGCAATATGAAACAATTTACAGAATGCAAATAACTGAAAATGAAAAGTTCAACAAAATTTTGCAACAAGCCATTAATGTTAAAAAACGTGAATTACAAAAATCAGATTTACTGTTAAGTATTGAAAAATATGATAGTTTAACTAAAAATCATTTAGAATATTTGACAATTATTGAAAATGAAATTATTGAAAAAGGTAATGAAATACTTTTTGAAGGGGATTTATTTTCTGTAAAAGGAATAGAATTCATTTCAAAGTCGAAACAATATAATTTTGAAATTGAAAAACTAATAAGTTCAAATAATCTTAGACTAAGAGTGGGTTTGGTATTTAACATGAATGATATTGAAAGCAATAATAAAATTTACATCAATTATTTAGATTATTATTTTAGAGGTTATCCAAATGTTCAGTCTTCATTTTTTATTAATAATATGAAAAGAAGAGCGTTGGAATTTGAAAACGAATTTTTAGATGAGGTCAGAGGGAAAAAAATAACAAATTAAAAATATCACTATACAATCTCAACACTATATCATGAAACCATTTCTTATTGCTTTAGCTTTTTTAACTACTACTATTTCCGAAGCACAAGATTTCGCCAAACACGTCAACCCATTTATAGGAACAGGCGGTCACGGTCACACTTTTCCAGGTGCCACTGTGCCTTACGGAATGGTGCAACTTTCTCCTGATACCAGAATCGATGGCAGTTGGGATGGCTGTGGCGGTTATCATTATTCTGATAATATGATTTATGGATTTTCGCACACGCATTTGAATGGAACTGGCGTTTCTGATTATGGCGACATCATGTTGATGCCAACTATGGGCGAACCTTCGTTTGATAATAAAGTGTATTCTTCTACTTTTTCGCATGCCAATGAAAAAGCTTCCGCTGGATTTTATTCCGTGAAATTAGACAAACACGATATTGATGTGCGATTAACTACTTCCACCCGCGTTGGTTTTCATGAATATACGTTTAATAAAGGTGGTCAAGCTAATATTATTTTAGATTTGAATCATCGTGATAAATTGTTGGAAGGAAGAATTCGAGTAATTGATGATAAAACCATTGAAGTTTTGAGAAGAAGCGAAGCTTGGGCAAGAGATCAATATGTGTATGCCCGAATTGAGTTTAATGTTCCAATGAAAGTGAATTTGGTAAAAGGTGAAAACACGAAGTTAGAAGGCTTATACAAAGGAACGGAATTGGCTTTAAGTTTCTCCAAACAAGTCAAAAAAGGTGAAAAAATTCTCGTAAAAGTTTCGCTTTCACCAACAAGTTATGAAGGCGCTAAATTAAACAGTTCCGAAATCAAACATTGGGATTTCGATAAAGCGCACAAAGCAGCTATCGCACTTTGGAACAAAGAATTATCAAAAATTGAAGTCACTTCCAATGATAAAGACAAGTTAGCCATTTTCTACACGGCTTTGTATCACACGATGATGCAACCGAATATCGCGCAAGATATAGACGGAAAATATCGCGGTAGAGATAACCAAATTCATGTTGCAGAAGGATTTGATTATTACACGGTTTTTTCGTTGTGGGACACGTTTAGAGGCGCGCATCCATTGTATACTTTGATTGATAAAAAACGTACTGCAGATTACATTAATACGTTCATCAAGCAATACGAGCAAGGTGGCAGATTACCGGTTTGGGAATTAGCATCTAATGAAACGGATTGTATGATTGGCTATCATTCAGTTTCAGTAATTGCAGATGCGATGGTAAAAGGAATAAAAGGTTTTGATTACGAAAAAGCCTTTGAAGCCAGTAAAGCTTCTGCCATGCGAGATGTATTAGGTTTGGATGCCTACAAGAAAAACGGCTTTATTTCTATAGACGACGAACACGAAAGCGTTTCTAAAACCTTAGAATATGCTTATGACGATTGGTGTATTGCCCAAATGGCGCAAATTTTAAATAAGCAAGAAGATTACCACTATTTCATGAAACGTTCTCAAAATTGGAAAAACATTTTCGATTGGGAAACCGGTTTTATGCGTCCAAAGAAAAATGGAGGTTGGGACAAACCTTTTGATCCAAGAGAAGTCAATAATAATTTTACCGAAGGTAATTCTTGGCAATACTCGTTTTTCGTGCCACAAGATATTTACGGAATGATTGAAGCTTATGGCGGGTCTGAAAAATTTGAAGCCAAGTTAGACGAAATGTTCAATAGCGAAAGTAAAACTACTGGTAGAGAACAAGTCGATGTAACCGGTTTAATTGGGCAATACGCTCACGGAAACGAACCAAGTCATCATATGGCGTATTTGTACAATTACGTGGGAAAACCAGAAAAAACGAATGCAAAAGTCAAGTATATTTTAGATAATTTTTACACTAATACACCCGATGGTTTAATTGGAAACGAAGATTGTGGACAAATGAGTGCTTGGTATGTGTTGAGTGTTATGAGTGAATATCCTGTTTGTCCCGGAAGTATCATTCACCATTATGAAAACGATTTATATTTTGATAAAATAGTTGTAAACCTTGAATCTGGTGAGAAGGCTGTAATTACCGAAGAACAAAGAAAAATCAATAAACAAAAAGCGATTCAACAAGAGAAAGAAATTGAATCTTCTGAAGATATTGATTGGAATTTAGATTATATTATTAAAGAAATAATCCCAGTTCCTGTAATTCAAGCGGAAAACAAATCATTTAAAGATAAATTGAAGATTGAATTGAAGTCTCAATACTTAAATGATGTGATTTATTTTATGATTAATGATAAAAATGATCATTTGGCAAAGAAACTATTTGTTCCTTACACAAAACCTTTTGAAATATCGCAAACTTCAACTATTGAATCTTATGTAAAAACAAATGAAGGACAAAGCAACACCATTTCTGCAACCTTCTTCAAAAAACCAAACGATTACACAATCAACATCAAATCGGTTTACAATCCGCAATATCATGCGGGTGGTCCAGAAGGATTGTTAGATGGTATTTTAGGAACAGAGAACTGGAGAAAAGGCGATTGGCAAGGCTACCAAAGTCAGGATTTTGAAGCGGTTGTCGATTTAAAAGAAGTAAAAAATGTTAGTGAAATTTCGGCACGCTTTTTACAAGACCAACGTTCTTGGATTTTAATGCCAACCAAAGTGGACTATTATGTTTCGGAAGACAATGTGAATTTTACGTATTTCGGTTCAGTTAACAATACGTTAGATCCAAAATTAGAAGAAAATACGATTTTGAATTTCACATCAAACGAAAACAAAGGAAAAAAAGCACGTTACGTAAAAGTAATCGCCAAAAATTTCGGTAAATTACCTGATTGGCATCAAGGTGCTGGTGGCGATGCGTTTATTTTTGTGGATGAAATTACGATAAAGTAAAAAATAAAAAGATGCTGTTGTCATGCTGAACTTGTTTCAGCATCTTTTTTTTATTAAATATTGAGAATCTGAAACGAGTTCAGATTGACAGATGTTGATTTTTTCTGAATAAATTAATCCTTGTCAGGAAATAACAAAGAAGCGATTACAGACAAAATTAACACACTTCCAACAACCATTAAGGAATAAGAAGTTTCGATGTGGTAAAACGGCGCTACAATCATCTTTACACCAATAAACGCTAAGATAAGCGCTAATCCGTATTTTAATTTACTGAACATGTACATAAAGTTCGCCAACAAGAAATACAACGAACGCAATCCTAAAATAGCAAAAATGTTAGACGTATATAAAATAAACGGATCATCTGGCGCGATTGCAAAAATTGCTGGAATACTGTCTACAGCAAACAATAAATCGGTAAATTCAACAATAGTAACTACCACAAACAAAGGAGTTGCCATTCTAATTCCGTTTTGGACAGTGAAAAATTTATCGCCATCAAAATTTGGACTTACTTTAAAAAATTTGTGTACAAATTTAGAACCAGCACTTTTGCTAAAATCTTTACTTCCTTCATCTTCTTCATTACTAAAACCAGATTTGATTCCAGCAACAATTAAAATTAATCCGAAAATAGTTAAAAGGTAGTTGATTTTCACCACTTGACCGAACAATTCCATTTCGGGTAAATACGTATAATTTAGCAACCAAACTCCGGTAAAAATAAAGATAGCTCTAAAAACTAAGGCACCAATTACACCCCAAAATAATACTTTATGTTGGGCTTCTTTCGCGACATTGAAATAGCCAAAAACTAAGATAAACACAAATAGATTATCTACTGAAAGCGCTTTTTCTATCCAATACGCTCCTTGAAACTGCATGAATTTCTCAGCTCCCATGTAGTGGTAGATAATTCCACTGAATCCCATGGCTAAAGAAATCCAAATCACCGACCAAATAGCCGCTTCGCGATTGGAAACTACGTGACCTTTTTTGTTTAAAACTCCTAAATCTAAAACCAACATCGCAATGATGGTAATTGTAAAAGCCGTAATAATACCAGGATGATCAATTAAATGATCGATTGAACCTGTTTTTAATGATAGCATGTATTAATTTAATTTATCTGTTAGTTCTTTAAAAACGGCTTTAGCGTCTTTGTTTTCGTATAAAATTTCGTAAACGGCGTCGATAATCGGAGTATCAGCTCCGTATTCTTTATTTAATTTGTAGGCACTTTTTACCGCATAATATCCTTCGGCAACCATACTCATTTCCATTTGTGCTGATTTTACAGTGTAACCTTTTCCAATCATGTTTCCAAACATTCTATTACGAGAAAATACCGAATATCCTGTCACCAATAAATCGCCCAAATAAGCTGAATTATTAATGTTTCGCTTCATTTTATGTACTTTACGAATGAACTTTTTCATTTCGCGAATACCATTACTCATTAAAACGGCTTGAAAGTTATCACCATAGCCTAAACCATGTGCCATTCCAGCTGCAATAGCATAAATGTTCTTTAAAACAGCTGCATATTCTGTTCCAATGATATCATCCGTAGTTTTTGCTTTGATGTAGTGCGAACTCAGATTTTTAGCCACATATTTGGCCTTCTTTCGATCGCTACAAGCAATAGTTAAGTACGATAAACGTTCCATAGCCACTTCTTCTGCATGACATGGGCCTGTAATTACCCCAATATTATCAAATGGAATATCGTATTTGGTATGAAAATGTTCACCAACAATTAAACTTGATTCTGGAACAATTCCTTTAATTGCAGAGAAAATGATTTTTCCGTCTAAGCTTTCGGTTAAACTTTCTAATTCTTTGCTTAAAAAAGCAGAAGGAACTACAAAAATCACATAATCAGCGTAAGCAACCGCTTCGTTGATGTCGTTTGTAAGTTTTAATTTATTAGTATCAAACGCAACCGAACTTAAATAATTTGGGTTGTGTTTTTGATGTTTTAAATGTTCAATAGCATACGTGCTTCGCATGTACCAAGCAATTTCGTCTTGATTTTCACAAAGCATTTTAGCAATTGCAGTAGCCCAACTTCCCCCTCCAATGACTGCAAATTTTGGCTTTTTTTCCATTTTACGATTTAATTTAGAACATCAAAAATAGTCATTTAAAAAGGATTTACAAAAAACGTTTGCGAAACTCTTTTAATACAAAGGCACGAAGAAAAACTCCGCGCCTTTATTATGATGAATAGGTATTTTTTAATAACTCATTTCTACAATAGTTCTCACTTTTTCTAAAGTGATGTTTTGCTTTTCACCCATGGCTTTCCAACCTCTTTCTTCAAATCGATTGGCAATGAAATCAGCGGTATTTTCGTAATTTTCTGCGTTTTCCGATAATTTGGTTTTCATCCCCATTTTGTGGAAGAATTCAACGGTTTTTTCGATTGCCTTTTCAGCAATTTCTTCGGTAGAATTGCCTTGAATGTTCCACACGCGTTGGCCATATTGTGCTAATTTGTCTTTTTTCGTATCGAACATTACGCGGTATAAGTTTGGACCAATGATAGCCAACGTTCTCGCGTGGTCAATTTCGTATAAAGCCGTTAATTCATGACCAATCATGTGTGTTGCCCAATCCGAAGGAACGCCTTTTTGAATCAAACCATTCAATGCCATAGTAGCACTCCAAACAAAGTTGGAAGCCAATTTATAATCACTCGGATTTTCGACTACATCAGGACCAATTTCAATTAGCGTTTGTAAAATACTTTCTGAAATTCGGTCTTGTAATAAAGCATCGTGTGTATACGTCAAATATTGCTCCATTACGTGTGTAAAAGCATCCACAACTCCGTTTTGTAATTGTCTTTTTGGTAACGAAGTAATCACCGTTGGATCCACAATTGAGAATACTGGAAACAATGCGCTTCCGCCTAAGGTTAGTTTTTCTTGTGTAGCTTCAATCGTAACCACAGCGCCCGAATTCATTTCCGAACCTGTTGCTGGCAAGGTTAAAACGGTTCCAAAAGGAATTACTTTAGAAACATCTTTGAATAAAATACGTTTTTTCAAAATATCCGCTGCATCGCCTTCAAAATTTACAGCTGCCGAAATAAATTTCACTCCATCAATCACGCTTCCGCCACCAACAGCTAAGATGAAACCAATTTTTTCAGCACGAATAATTTCGACTGCTTTCATTAAGGTTTCAAAACGAGGATTCGGTTCGATGCCACCAAATTCTACAATATCATGGTTGGGTAAAGCGGCTTTTACTTGGTCATAAACACCATTTTTAAAGATACTTCCGCCACCATAAGCGATAAGAATTTTAGTGTTTGAAGGAACTAAATCAGTTAGTTTTTCAATTTGTCCTTTCCCAAAGACATAGTTTACAGGATTGTATAATTCGAAGTTTAGCATAATAGTTGTCTTGCTGAATTTAGTTCAGCATCTTGACAAAGTTACACAATGCGATTGGAAACGAATGGTAAAGGAATGTTAAGAATGGTTTCGATTAGAATTATATCTATTTCTGAAAAAATTCATTGTTTCTATAATTTCTTCAGGGTTTGAATAATTATATAAACCGAAACGTTCTTTCTTACCAGTTATCATAAAGATTTCTAGATAATAATTAGAACTTTTGTGCTTGGGTTCAATAGTAAATCCATAATCATAAATTTGATTCCAAAAAAACCAGGTTTTATTAATTTCAATTCCAGCTTTTGAAATTTTAATTTCTTCTATTTTTTTTGTTTTAATATACCAAATAAGAAGTATTAAGACAACGAATAAACCGAAAACTAAATATCTACTAAAAACATCTTCAATCGCACGAAAGCCAAAAATAAAAATCATAAATCCGATAACAAAATATATGTATTTATCAGAGCCTGTATTATTAAAAACGATTTCTTTACTATAATTTTTGATAGTTGAACCGTACTCTTTTGACCTAACAAAATATGAATTATCAAAAATAGAATCGACTACCGAAAGCTTCTTTTTTGGTTGCTTTTCAATCAGCTTTTCTAGTTCAGCATTTTGCATTCGATTACTTTTTATAAAACATATTATGCTCAACATATTCCCAAACTTTATTCGGTAACATCGGAACTACATTTTTACCGTTCTTAATGCTTTCGCGAATGAAAGTAGAAGACAATTCAATTACAGGTGCGCCAACTCTATGAATTTTTGCATGATTGACAAATTGCTCGTCAATTTCACCAGAATTTAGTCGCGGATACACATAAATATCATGATTTTGAAGAATGATTTCGTAGTTTTTCCATTTATGAAGCGAGTTCAAATTGTCTTCACCCATGATCAAAGAAAATTCGTGTTTTGGGAATTTTTCTTGTAAATGCGCTAAGGTATTAACGGTATAATTCGGCTGCGGTAATTTGAATTCAATATCCGAAGGTTGGATTTTTGGGTAATCTTCCGTTGCCAAATGCACCATGTGCAAACGATGGTAATCATCTAACAAGGTGTTTTTCTGTTTATGCGGATTGTGTGGTGTAACGACCATCCAAATTTGATCCAAATCAGAATGCTCTGCCATGTGATTGGCAATTATTAAATGCCCAATGTGAATTGGGTTGAATGTTCCGAAATACAGACCTATTTTCATTTTTGTTACACAGAGTTTCACGAAAGTTTTACACAGAGTTTCACGAAGTTTTTTGTGCTACTTGGTGCAAAACTTAGTGAGACTTTGTGCTATACTTTTTATTTACTAATAAAATCCTTTACCAATTTGTATGCATCTTCTTTAGCTACATCTAAATCATAATTTTTGATGATAGTGTCAAATTGTGGTGCAGTTGCTAATTCTACCGATGCTTTTGCAATACGCATGTTGATTTTGTCTTCGCTTTCTGTAGAACGTTGTTTTAGGCGACGTTTTAATTCGTCAACGCTTGGTGGTTTTACGAAAACAGCTAACGTTTCGTTTGGAAATTTGCTTTTTATACGCAATCCTCCAGCGACGTCAATATCAAAAATTACGTGTTTTCCTAAAGCCCAAATGCGTTCTACTTCGGTTTTTAAAGTGCCGTAGAAATTATCGGTATATACTTCTTCCCATTCTACGAAATCTTCTGCTTTAATATGCTTTTTGAATTCGTCCCAAGAAATGAAATAATAATCTTTCCCATCAACTTCTTCTCCACGTGGTTCGCGCGTGGTACACGAAATTGAAAATTCTAAATTCAAATCGGGTTGGGCTAATAAATGTCGTACTATAGTGGTTTTTCCTGAACCTGATGGCGCAGAGAATACTAATAATTTTCCGTTGGTCATTGTGTTGTGTGTTTAATAATAAATTTTCAAGTTAAACCTTTCAATTACATCTAAATATTCATTAAAAATTATCATTATTATAATTGAAATTAAAACACTAATTATTAATGAATTAGAAATGATTTTTAGTTTTTCTTTTCTAAAAAGATTTAGAATAGCTCCCAAACCAAAAGGAATAACGATTGTCATAAATGGAATCAGAAAAAAGGGTTCGAAAGCATAGACTTCCTTTGAATTTGCATACCTTAAATTGGTAATGAATAAAAAAATTATTGATGCTAAAATGCTAAAAAATATTGTTTTATTAAAATTGATTTCTTTTCTCAATTTAAAAATCTGCAAAATGGATAATCCTATGATTACAAAAATGACAATAAAATAAAACAATAAAATAATCCCCATCTTAATCCGATTACAATACGTTTAAAACTTGCTCCTTAATCTTTTCTAATTCATCTTTCATCATCACCACCAATTTTTGCATTTCGGTATGGTTCGATTTAGAACCCATGGTGTTGATTTCTCTTCCCATTTCTTGTGTGATGAAACCTAATTTTCTTCCGTTGGCTTCTGTTCCATTCAACGTTTCTAAGAAATAGTTCAAATGGTTGCCCAAACGAACTTTTTCTTCGGTGATGTCGTATTTTTCTAAATAAAAAATCAATTCTTGTTCGAAACGATTTTCATCAACATTCACTTTTAATTCGTCTAAAGCGGTGCGTAAACGAGTTTTTACTGTTTCAACGCGTTCAGCATCGTAAGAAACCGCTTCGTTCATTAAATTATTGATGTTTCCAATACGCAATTGAAATTCCTTTTCTAATGAAGCACCTTCGTCTTTTCTAAAATTAGCGATGTTTTCCAAGGCTTCATCAATCACGGTTTGAATTTGTTTCCATTCGTTTTCATCGATTTCGTCGCGCTCGGTTTTTAATGCATCGGGCATACGAACCGCCATTTTCATTAATTCCGTTTCATCTGCTGTTGGAATAACGGCTCTCATTTGATTGATGTACCCTTTGATAATCGGCACATTGATTTTTGAAGTCGTTTCTTCGCCAGTAACTTCTACATATAGCGAAAAATCTACTTTTCCACGCTCTAAACGTTGCGAAATTTGATTGCGTAAACCCAGTTCCATTTCACGAAAAACCGATGGCATTCTCGTATTTAAGTCTAAACCTTTACTGTTTAGCGATTTGATTTCTACGGTAATTTTTTTGGTTGGTAATTGCAAAGATGCTTTCCCAAAACCCGTCATGGATTGTATCATATTGTTATAAAAATGTCTTCAAAGATAAGAAAAAGTGTTCAGTGTTCAGTTTTTAGTGTTCAGTAGGAAATTTAATCTTTAAATCTCCAATACTTTCTTTCAATACCTTCATTCGTTATATAAAGAGTGTCTTTAGAAATTTTGAATTTTCCTTTAGAAGTATAATCATCATAGAATATGAATAACGAATCTTTTTTTAATTTGTATTCGTATTCTTTTAATAAATCAACATAGAAAATAGTTTTTTTATTGATTTCAAAGGTCGCATTCTCAGTACTTCCGTCAGTCCAAATTCCTAATATTGAGTTGTTGTTTTGTAAAAAATTAAATGATGAAAACAATACCACTAATGATGTTAGAAATAATAAAGTAGGTTTATTCATAATTAAATCACTTTTTTTGGGTTACTAAATATACCCCAATAAAAATTAAAATAGCCGAAATCAATTTCACCAAACTCAAATCGTCTTTTCCTAAACTTACGGCAAAAATAGTAGCAAAAAGTGGTTGTAAATAGATAAAAACCGCTACGGTTGTGGGTTTTAGTTCTCGCATTGAAATTAAATTTAGCAAATACGTTAAGAACGTTGAAAATATCACAACAAAACCAATTTTCCAGATAATATCAATTGGTAAATTAGCGAAATCTATAGCTTGAAATTCGTTCCAGCCAAAAGGTAATACCATTATGAAACCAAAAGTATAAATCCATTTTACGAAGGTAAATGCGTTGTATTTATCCATTAATTTTTTCACAATGATTAGGTAAAATGCATAGGAAACAGCATTTACAAAAACTAATAAATTCCCTAAACTCGCATTGGTGGCATTGACTAGTGATTTTCCGTATAAAATTAAAGTCATAGTTCCAGCTAAACCTAAAATGATACCCAAAATTTTTCGGTTTTCCATGCGTTCTTTCATAATGAAAGCAGATAAAACCAACACAATCATAGGTGTGGTTACCATTAAAACCGCTCCCATAATGGGCGAAGTATAACTCAATCCTTTGAAAAAAGTCAGCATGTTGAAAGCTACTCCGAAGAATGCTGCAGCAACAATTCGAGGGAAATCTTCTTTGGCAATTTTTTCTTTTGGTCCAAAAAATGAAATCAACCAAAACAATAGGACAGAACCACCCACACGCATCACGATAAATCCGAAAGCGTCGACGTATTTTGGCATAACATCTTTAGCAATCGTAAAGGTTACGCCGTAAATGATGGAAACTAAGGTAGCGGCAAATAACGCCCAACTTCTTTTAGACACTTTGAAGAGCTTTCGTTAATTTAAGGACATTGGGTTGTGTGTTCCCGATAAAAATTTCATTATTAAAAAGAATAACAGGACGACTCAAAAACGTGTAATGTTCTAAAAGATATTTTTTATAATCGGCTTCGGCTAGATTTTTATCTTTTAAACCTAACGATTTATACAATTGTGCCTTTTTGCTAAAAAGCGCCTCGTAACTTCCCGAAAGTTGGTACATTTCTTCCAAATCGCTTTCCGAAATTGGATTTTGACGAATATCAATAAATGTTAACTGATTAGAATTTGGCAACGATTTGATGATTTTTCTGCAGGTATCACACGAAGCTAAATAGTATATTTTGTTCATTTTAATGGTTTTTCATTTTCTGGCACAAAAATACAGCCTTTTGAATTCTAAAAATCAGTAATTTTATAAAAAATTAAGTAATGGAAGCAACTTTTAGAATTTGGCAAACCAGCCGAGGATTATATCAAAACTTTTTAGACAACTATTCGTTGGAACAATTGAATACTATTCCACCCGGAATGAGCAATAATTTAATTTGGAACATCGGTCACGTTATCGTTTCCCAACAGAAATTGGTTTATGCGTTATCTGGCTTACCAATGCATATTTTGGATTCCCTTTTTGAGAAATACCAAAACGGTTCGCGTCCAGATGGAAAAACTACGCAAGCCGAAGTAGATGAAATTAAAAAATTACTTTCAGAAATGGTTGAAAAAACCAAATCTGATTTTGAAGAAGGCGTTTTCAAAGAATTTCATCCGTATCAAACGAAAACCGGATTTCATTTAGGAACTTGGAAAGAAGCGATGGAATTTAATAATTATCATGAAGGCATTCATTTGGGAATTATGTTACAAATCAAAAAATTCCTTTAATCTTATTACCTTTGTAAAAATTTTTTAAAAATGAAATTCAATACCAAAACAATACATGGTGGTCAACATCATGAAAAAGTAACAGGAGCTGTAATGCCTCCGGTGTTTCAAACTTCTACTTATGTGCAAACAAGTCCTGGAAAACCAGTAGGTGATTACGAATATAGTAGAGCAGCAAACCCAACTAGAACGGCTTTAGAAGACGCTTTAGCAAGCATCGAAAACGGAGCAAGAGGTTTGGCTTTTTCTTCTGGTTTAGCAGCAACCGATTGTTTGTTAAGAATGTTCAAAGCAGGTGATGAAATCATCGCAATGGACGATTTATATGGTGGGACTTACCGATTATTTACAAGATTATATAAAGACAGCGGTATCAAATTTCATTTTGTGGATATGAATGATTTGGAGAAATTCCAATCGTTAATCAATGAAAACACAAAATTGGTTTGGGTTGAAACACCAACAAATCCATTAATGAAATTGGCTGATATTGCCGCTATTGCTCAAATTACCAAAAAGCACAATATCTTATTTGCTGTAGACAATACTTTTGCAACGCCTTATTTACAAAAACCATTAGATTTAGGTGCAGATATTGTGATGCATTCGGCAACCAAATATTTAGGAGGACATTCAGATGTAATTGCGGGAGCTTTAATTATTAAAGATAAAGCATTAGGCGAGGAATTACATTTTAAACAATTCGCAACAGGAGCAACTTTAGGGCCAATGGATTCTTTCTTAGTGTTAAGAGGAATTAAAACATTGCATTTACGCGTACAACGTCATTGTGAAAATGGAGAAAAAGTAGCCGCATATTTAGATAATCATCCTTTAGTAGAAAGAGTTTATTATCCAGGATTAGCATCGCATCCATTTCATGAAATTGCTAAAAAGCAAATGAGTGGTTTTGGAGGAATGGTAACGTTTACTTTCAAGTCAGGTAAAAAAGAAGATGCGATTAAATTCTTAGAAAATTTAAAAGTATTTACTTTGGCAGAATCATTAGGGGGAGTGGAATCTTTAGCAAATCATCCAGCTTTAATGACGCACGCTTCTATTCCAGAAGACAAAAGAAAAGAAGTTGGCATTTCAGATGACTTGGTTCGTTTGAGTGTTGGAGTTGAAGATATCGAAGATTTATTAGCGGATTTAGAACAAGCTTTTAACTAGTAGGAATAACTAAAAACAAAAAATCCCGATTCATGCGAATCGGGATTTTTTTATGTTGTAATATACTATTAATTTAAATAATAAATATAGCCTACATGAAACCATAAGTTCCAGTCATTAGCTTTATTTTCTGTCCAAACTTCAGGGTTAGGATTTAAACCATCAACCCAGTCAGAAAAATAGTATTGCCATCTTACTTCTGCAAATAAATCTGACAATTCTGTTAATTTATAACGTGTTCCAACACTTGATACTACAGACCAAGTACTTCCGCCTTCTTTAGACCAAGCACCATAATATTTAGTAGGAGTTGATATAGGAGAATCCATAGGGCCTAACTCAGAGTATGTTCCGTTTTGGAAAAAAGAATAATGTGCACCTAAAGCAATAAATGGAGCCCAAGCACCATCGGTAGCCGTAAATTCTCTAATACTTAAAGGAAAGAATTCTAACTGCATACCTATATCAGTAACTTTAGCTTCTCCTTTCATGGCTTTTAATTGATTAGCAGTAAAAGAACTTCTATCAACCCATTCTCCAAAATGTTGTAAATTAGTACTGTTATAAGATAATTCAGAACGAACTTTAAAATGGTCATTAAAATAAGTTTCTGGAGTGTAACAGTTACATTCTGCACGATAAGCAAAATTCATATAGTGAACTAATCCAATTCCTACTCCTGTATTCCCTGCATTTGTTTCAAAATCATGTCTTACTCCAAAATCAGATTGCATTGCAACACCGCCAATAAAGGCCCCAACTTCATGAGAGAAACCAAATTGCGCATTCATTGATAAATTTGCTCCTAAAAGCAGTATCAAAAGGTATTTAATTTTTTTAGTCATTACTAAAATTTTTCCATTATCGGACAAATATATAAAAACAAAACGCACTTCAAAAAAAAAAGATTAATTTTCTTAATTTATAACAACTTAATTTATAGGAATTAAAAAAATAATTATCACATTATATATAAATATTTATTAAAAATATAACAAGTAACTTTTATAATGTATATTTGTCGACTTAAATTTTATAAAGATAATTTAAGTAAAAATATATTTATTGAATTAGTTTATTTACAAGTTTTATAGAATAATGGAACAAAAAATCAATGATTTTATGGCTCTTATTGAAGCCAAAAATCCAAATGAGCCTGAGTTTTTACAAGCAGTTAGAGAATTTGCAGAAACAGTTATGCCTTTTATTGCAAATGAGAAAAAGTATGATGGAAAAAATGTATTGTTAAGAATGGCTGAGCCAGAGCGTTCAGTTATTTTTAGAGTGCCTTGGGTAGATGATAAAGGTGAAATTCAAGTTAACAGAGGATTTCGTATTCAAATGAATTCTGCTATTGGTCCTTACAAAGGAGGTATTCGTTTTCACCAAACAGTAAATTTATCGGTGCTTAAATTTTTAGCTTTTGAGCAAGTGTTTAAAAACAGTTTAACAACTCTTCCAATGGGAGGCGGTAAAGGTGGTTCTGATTTTGATCCTCAAGGAAAATCAGACGCGGAAGTGATGCGTTTTTGCCAATCATTTATGACAGAATTATGTCGTCATATTGGTCCAGATTTAGATGTTCCTGCGGGAGATATTGGTGTTGGAGCAAGAGAAATTGGTTACATGTTTGGTCAATACAAAAGAATTAGAAACGAATTTACAGGTGTTTTAACAGGTAAAGGATTGGCTTATGGAGGTTCATTAATCCGTCCAGAAGCTACTGGTTATGGTGTAGTTTATTTTACACAACAAATGTTGAAAACTAAAGGTCAATCAATTGAAGGGAAAACGGTTGCTATTTCTGGTTTCGGAAATGTAGCTTGGGGCGTAGCTTTAAAAGTAAATGAATTGGGAGGTAAATTAGTTACCATTTCAGGACCTGATGGATATATATATGATGCTGATGGAATTTCTGGTGAGAAAATCGATTTCATGTTAGAAATGAGAGCAAGTGGAAATAATAGAGCAGAAAGTTTTGCTGAAAAATTCCCAAGTGCAGTTTTCCATAAAGGAAAAAGTCCATGGGAGGCAAAAGTAGATGTTGCAATTCCATGTGCTACTCAAAATGAATTAACAGAAGCAGATGCAATAAAATTAATTGCAAATGGCGTTTTATGTGTTACTGAGGCAGCAAATATGCCATGTACTTTAGGTGCCATTAAACAATTCTTAGATGCAAAAGTATTGTTTGCACCTGGAAAAGCAGCTAATGCTGGAGGTGTTGCAGCATCTGGTTTAGAAATGACACAAAACTCTATTCGTTTAAACTGGACCAGTGAAGAAGTAGATGCTCGTTTAAAAGACATCATGACCGGTATTCACAGTCAATGTAAAAAATACGGAACAGATAATGATGGTTATGTAAACTATGTTAAAGGAGCAAATATTGCAGGTTTTGTTAAAGTAGCAGATGCTATGTTAGCACAAGGTGTTGTATAACATACGTTTTTTATAATTTAAAAGCTCTTTTGGTTTACTAAAGGAGCTTTTTCTTTTATAAATTATATCAAAAACTAAAATTAATACGTTTGTACTATATTTGTATTAAATACTTGTAATGAACATAAAAGCACTTATATTTATATTATTTGTTTCTCAATTCTCTTTAGGGCAACAGAGTAATCAAATGTGGAAAGGTTATTTTTCATATAATGAAATTGTTGACGTTGAATCAGCATCAACTGCTGTATTTGCTTCAACTCAAAACGCACTGTTTACTCAAGCAATAGCCTCTTCTAATTTGAATATATATAATTCAATAACGGGTTTAAAACCTGATGTTATTTCTACAATTCATCATTCAGAAGCTTTTAATAAAACATTCGTAGGAAACAATAATGGCTTAATTTTAATACAGAATTCGGATGGCTCGGTAACCACTAAAGTAGATGTAATTGAAGAAGTTCCAGTGCCACCAAACAAAAAGAAAATCAATGATTTTTATGAGTTCAATGGCCGTTTATATGTGGCAACGGATTATGGTATTTCTGTTATGGATGTAGCAACGTCAGAATTTATAACCACTTATTTTATTGGAACCGCTGGAGAAGAAACGGAAGTGTTACAAACTACGGTGTTAAATAATGAAATCTATGCTGTTACGAGAAGTTTTGGTATAAGAAAAGCCAATTTAAATAACCCAAATTTGTTTGATTTTAGTCAATGGCAAACTTTTGATACAAGCTTTTGGACGGGAATTGTAACCTTTAACAATCAATTGGTTGCTGCCAATACTAATGCAAGGACCTACAGATATAATGGAGCTTCGTTTCAGGAAATTTTAAATCACAATCAAATAGGATTAAAATTGAAAACCAATGGAAATGAACTTATCATTACCACGCAAAACAATATTTATGTTTTAGGACAATCTTTTAACATTATGGCTCATATAACTCAAATTACAGATTTAAATGTAAAGTTTACAGCAGCAACCGTTGTGGATGAGTTTATATATATTGGAACTGAAAAGAACGGCTTGTTTTCAACCCCTATAACAAACCCAACGGTTTTTACAGCAATGTCACCAAACGGACCGCTTCAAAATTATGCTTTTAGAGTAAAAAAAGGTAAAAATAATCTTTGGATGGTGCACGGCGATTATACACAACAATTTAATCCGTATCCTTTAGATGAGTTAGGGATAAGTACGTTTACTACAGACAATAGTTGGCAAGTATTGCCGTATCAAGATTTATTAGGAGCTAAATCACTTTCTGATATTGCTATAAATCCATCAAGACCAAACGAAGTATTTGTAACTTCTTATTTTTCTGGAATGTTAAAATTTCAAGGAGAAGATGTAGAGTTGTTAAATAATACCAATACAGGACCAAATGGTCTTGAATCATTGGTTGTGTCAGGAAATCCTGCTTATATAGACATTCGAATTAACAGTCCCGCTTTTGATAAAGAAGGAAATTTATGGGTAACTAATGGTTTTGTTGACAGAGGAATAAAAGTGTTGCGAGCTAACGGTCAATGGCAATCATATGATTTAACAGGAATAACCGCAAATTTAGCTACGGGTAGATATAATTCTATGGCCATCGATAAAAACAGTACCAAATGGATTGCTGCCTATAATGATGGTGTGGTAGCTTTCAATGAAAATTATAGCAATAAATTTATAGTCATTAATCAAGAGAATGCGAATCTTCCTACTTCGGTTGTAAACTGTTTGGCTATTGATAATCGTAATCAATTATGGATTGGAACTATGGCGGGTTTACGAGTATTATCAAGTGTAGATCGTTTTATTACTGAAACAGAACTTGATGTTTTTCCTATTATTATTCAAGAAGGAGATTTAGCGCAAGAATTATTTTATCAACAACCTATTTTAGACATAGCAGTTGATGGAGCCAATAGAAAATGGGTTTCTATTGCAGATGGAGGCGTGTTTTTAGTGTCTTCAAATGGACAACAAACAATTTATAGATTTGATAAAAGTAATTCACCTTTACCAAGCAATAACATTTTAGATATTGAAATTGATGGAGTTTCAGGAGAAGTATTTTTTGTAACTGATAAAGGAATGGTTTCGTTTTTAGGAACTTCAACCAAACCAAGTGATAGTCTTGGAGATGTTTATGTGTATCCAAATCCAGTTCGTCCTAACTTTGTAGGAACAGTTAAAATAAGTGGCTTAACCGATAAGGCAAATATAAAAATTACCGATATAGAAGGTAATTTAGTATATGAAACAACTTCTTCTGGTGGCACAATTGAATGGGATACAACTGCTTTTGGTAAATATAAAGTAGCCTCTGGAGTATATATGATTTTTGTTGCCTCAGAAGACGGATTAGATTCAACAGTTAAAAAGGTAATGATTGTCAGATAATGCTAGTTAAAACCAAAGCCATCGTTCTTTCTTCCATAAAGTTTCAAGAAAAAAGCTTGATAGTCAAATGCTTTACCGAATCAGATGGTTTAAAAA
Source organism: Flavobacterium sp. (assembly GCA_044371865.1). GTDB lineage: Bacteria > Bacteroidota > Bacteroidia > Flavobacteriales > Flavobacteriaceae > Flavobacterium. The sequence goes on along the minus strand of JBILST010000003.1, from coordinate 3,871 downwards.
GTTATTTTGTCCAAAGCGCCTATTCCAACAAAAAATCCAATCAAAAAATTGCGTACTTTCAGCCATTAACCATGATTGAAATCGAAGCCAATCACAAGAATAAAGGCACACTCGAACATTTTAAAGAAATCCGATTAGCTCACAGCTATTATTCCATAAACACTGATGTTGTCAAAAGCACCATCGTAATTTTTCTTTCCGAAATTTTGCATCACGCCATCAAAGAAGAAGAGAAAAACCAAAATTTATTCTCATTTTTAGAAACGGCACTTCTTTGGTTGGATACGCACGATGAAATGGCAAATTTTCACCTCATTTTAATGATGGAAGTTACTAAATATTTAGGTTTTTACCCTGATGTAACTGAAAAAGAGTTCCCTTTTTTTGATACGAAAGAAGGTTATTTTACCCCTTTTCAAAGCGTACATTCGTTAACCGAACACGAGACTCACTTATTTAAAAAATTACTAGATTTAAAATTTGATGCCGACCAAAAAATATTTGCAGGAATTGAACGCCAAATGCTGTTAAAAATCCTCTTAGATTTCTACACATTACAGCTTGATGGCTTCAAAAAACCAAAATCGTTAGAAGTTTTAAAAGAAGTTTTTTCATAACGAGTAACTTTTGCCTTTTCTCTTTTGCCTTTTCTCTTTAAATCATTACTTTCGCAAATTGATTTAAGAAAGCGACAAAATGAGCACAAAATTTACTGAATACAAAGGACTTGACTTGCCAACAGTAGCATCAGAAGTTCTTGATTTTTGGAAGAAAAACAACATCTTTGAACAATCGGTAACTTCTCGTGAAGGAAACCAACCTTACGTGTTTTTTGAAGGGCCACCATCTGCAAATGGTTTACCTGGAATTCACCACGTAATGGCGCGTGCGATTAAAGATATTTTTTGTCGTTATAAAACTCAAAAAGGCTACCAAGTTAAGCGTAAAGCGGGTTGGGATACGCACGGTTTGCCTGTAGAATTAGGTACCGAAAAAGAATTAGGCATCACCAAAGAAGACATCGGAAAAACCATTTCAGTTACCGAATACAACGAAGCGTGTAAAAGAACCGTAATGCGTTATACTGACGTATGGAACGATTTGACTGAAAAAATGGGGTATTGGGTAGATATGGAAGATCCGTATGTGACGTACAAATCCAAATACATGGAAACCGTTTGGTGGTTACTAAAACAAATTTACAACAAAGATTTACTATACAAAGGCTACACGATTCAGCCCTATTCTCCAAAAGCCGGAACTGGTTTGTCTTCGCATGAAGTTAACCAACCAGGTTCATACCGTGACGTTACAGATACTACGATTGTGGCGCAGTTTAAAGCAAAAGATGAAACCTTACCAAGTTTTTTACAAGGATTTGGAACGGTTCATTTCTTAGCTTGGACGACCACACCTTGGACATTGCCATCAAATACAGCCTTGACTGTTGGTCCAAAAATAGATTATGTTTTAGTAAAAACGTTCAACCAATATACTTTTGAAGCGGTAAATGTTGTTTTGGCTAAGAATTTAGTCGGTAAACAATTTGGCGGAAAATATTTTGTTGCCGAATCAGAAACAGATTTTGCCAATTATAAATCAGAAGATAAAAAGATTCCGTATCAAATTTTAGCAGAAGCAAAAGGTGCTGATTTAGTAGGAATTCGTTACGAACAATTATTACCATTAGCGTTACCGTATCAAAATCCTGAAAATGCTTTTAGAGTAATTTCAGGAGATTTCGTTACTACAGAAGATGGAACAGGAATTGTTCACACCGCACCAACATTCGGAGCTGATGATGCTAAAGTAGCTAAAGAAGCTACTCCAGAAGTGCCACCAATGTTAGTCTTAGATGAAAATGGAAATCCTGTGCCTTTGGTAGATTTACAAGGAAGATTCATTCAAGGTTTAGGTGATTTTTCAGGGAAATACGTTAAAAACGAATATTACAATGATGGAGAAGCGCCAGAACGTTCAGCAGATGTAGAAATCGCTATCCAATTAAAAGAAGAAAACAAAGCTTTTAAGGTTGAAAAATACGTACACAGTTACCCACATTGTTGGAGAACAGACAAACCAATTTTATACTATCCATTAGATTCTTGGTTCATCAAAGTAACCGAAATCAAAGATAGAATGTTCGACTTAAATGAAACTATCAACTGGAAGCCTAAAGCAACAGGAGAAGGTCGTTTTGGAAATTGGTTGAAAAACGCGAACGATTGGAACTTGTCTCGTTCAAGATATTGGGGAATTCCTTTGCCAATTTGGAGAAGCGAAGACGGAACAGAAGAAATGTTAGTAGGTTCAGTTGAAGAATTGTACAACGAAATCGAGAAATCAATCGCAGCAGGTTTCCTAACAGAAAATCCATACAAAGGATTCAAAATTGGTGACATGAGTGAAGCCAACTACGATTTAGTGGATTTACATAAAAATGTAGTGGATAGCATTGTTTTAGTTTCGCCATCAGGAAAACCAATGAACCGTGAAACCGATTTAATTGACGTTTGGTTCGATTCAGGTGCGATGCCTTATGCACAATGGCATTATCCATTTGAAAACAAAGAATTAATTGATGAAAATAAAGCCTTCCCAGCTGATTTCATTGCAGAAGGTGTAGATCAAACACGTGGTTGGTTTTATACATTACATGCAATTGGAACATTAGTTTTCGATAAAATTGCCTACAAAAACGTAGTTTCAAACGGATTAGTTTTAGACAAAAATGGACAAAAAATGTCGAAACGTTTAGGAAATGCCGTGGATCCATTTACTACTTTGGCTGAATATGGTCCAGATGCTACACGTTGGTACATGATTTCTAATGCTAATCCTTGGGACAACCTAAAATTTGATATCGAAGGAGTTGCTGAGGTAAGAAGAAAATTCTTTGGAACGTTATATAATACATATTCGTTCTTCTCGTTATATGCTAATATTGATGGATTTACTTATGATGAAGCGGAGGTTCCATTAGAAGAACGACCAGAAATCGACCGTTGGATTTTATCCGAATTACATACCTTAATTCAAGTAGTGGATGAAGCGTATGCGGAATATGAACCAACAAAAGCAGCTCGTGCTATTTCTGATTTCGTTCAGGAAAACCTAAGTAACTGGTACGTTCGTTTGTGTAGAAGAAGATTTTGGAAAGGTGAATATGCACAAGATAAAATTGCGGCTTATCAAACACTTTACACTTGTCTATTGACAATTTCTAAACTTGGAGCACCAATTGCACCGTTTTTCATGGATAAACTTTACAGAGATTTAACGTTAGCAACATCCTCAGAAAATTATGACAGTGTACATTTGGCGCAGTTTCCAGTTTCGGTTGAAAACTTTGTTGATAAGTCGTTAGAGAGCAAAATGTTGAAAGCACAAACGGTTTCTTCGTTGGTTTTATCGCTGCGTAAGAAGGAAATGATCAAAGTGCGTCAACCGTTGCAAAAGGTAATGATTCCAATACTTGACGAGAATCAGCGTGCTGAAATTGAGGCAGTTTCTGACTTAATTATGGCAGAGGTAAACGTTAAAGAAATTGAATTATTAGACGATGCTTCGGGCGTTTTAGTGAAGCAAATTAAGCCTAATTTTAAAACATTAGGGCCGCGTTTTGGAAAGGATATGGGTTTGATTTCCAAAGAGATACAAGGTTTTGGACAAGAAGAAATTGCAAAATTAGAGCGTGACGGTGAGTTGGTTATGGATATTTCAGGAAAAAGTATAACTTTATCACTAGAAGATGTTGAGATTTCATCGCAAGATATTGAAGGTTGGTTAGTAGCCAATTCAAACGGAATTACGGTAGCATTAGACATTACTATTTCCGACGAATTAAGAAAAGAAGGTATCGCGAGAGAAT
>JBILST010000018.1:0-17430 GCA_044371865.1 Flavobacterium sp. | reverse complement strand
TCAAAACTATTTTTACCTGCAAAAGTAATACGTTGTAAAATAGCATCTCTGTTTAAATTATTCGGAACAATACTGTATAAATGAGTTATAGGCACATCGCCAAATGCAATTCCCGTTTGTAATAAAATAGAACTTTTTTGACCCGATAAATAAGGTAATTCATAATACGTTTTAAAATCTATTTTAGAATAAGTAAAATCATTTTCTAAAACACCAGGAATAGTTTGTGTGTATTGAAGTGAGAATTTTGGATGTCTTTTTTCGTATTCAATTTTTCCCATTGGTGTTTGCATATAGTTGCTAAATGGATTCCACTGAAAGGCTAATTGTACTGCAGTAATATTGTAATTTGTGTATGATTTTCCATCATTAATAAAAGTGTAATCAAACAGCGGTTGAATTTGATTGTGAGAAAGTCCTAAATAACTTGACGTTTTAGGTAATATTTTACTTTCTAGAAATACCGAACTCATTTTATTGTTGTAAAATGTAGAAATATTAATAGGTCTAGGATCGTAAATTTTAAATCTTCTGGAGTCTGTAACAAAATTGGTTTGCGCAATCTCACTGATGTCATCAATATAAGATGCACTTACCCATGTTTCTGTCTTTTTATGGGCTAAATAGGATGGTGTAATTCCGTATTTAATTTCATCATCTTTAAAGCCATAAGCACCATAAAATGCTACTTTATAGTTTTCTGATAATTTTGTATTTGTTACGGCTCCTATTCCTAGTCTAAATCCTTCAAAATTGTTGTATTTTACAACACTTCGTAGGTCTAAATCAAAAATTGAAACTGGAAAATAGCCATTAATTATTTTTCTTCCTAAAAATACTTTGTGCTCAATTCTCTCGGAAAGCGATAAACTATCGATTGAAGTATACGTTCTTAGTTTTCTCCTGTCGAGTGTGTCTTTTTTGAAGGCGTTCCAATAATCGTTTTCTTGTTTTAAACTGGATTGAGGAACATCAATTTTTACTCTAGGTCTAGAAATGGTAACTGGTTTATTGATTTCAATTTCAAATGGAGTAGATTCTATTGAAATATAGGCTTGGTCGGTAGCATTTTTACTTTCGGTTAAATCTAAATCCGAACTAAATTTTATAGTTCCACCTAAAACTTTGATATCTTCTTGATTATTTCCTTTAGAAACTTTGAATTTTCTGTTTTTTGGAAACCAAATATCAAACTCTTTTCTATAGTCAAAAGTATATGTTGCATTGATGTTTACAACGCCATATATTCTAAAATAAGCTTTACAAATCGCAAAATTAACAGCATCAATGTATAATAATCCTCTTAAACGATTTGTATTTAGCTTTTTGGGTTCAAAATAAATTCTATAAGCACTTCTACCATCAATCTTAACGGTGTCAATTAATTTATAATTGTATAATTTACGACCAAAGTTTGAAATTGGATTTTGAACAGGAATTTCTAAAATTTCAAATGGGTTTTCATAAACCGAATAAGAAATTAACTTAAGTCCAAGGTATTCGTAAACAGGTTGCTCAAAACCAGCCATTCTTGTGGCTAAAATGGTTTCTTTATTTTGAAATTGATTGTGTTGAATTAAATTAACTTTTTCTGTTTGATACAAATGTTGTTTTTCAGAAAACTTTTTGAACTTATAATTCGTGGAATCTAATTTCATTAAAGGCTTTCTTAAAAAGCGTTTTTTGTAAGTAGTGTCAATTTTTGAAGAAATACTATCAGGATTTGCCGTTACTTGAAGGTATTCATAGTTTTTGTATTGAAAACTTGAAAGTCCTTTTTCGGGATCATTTGATTTTCTGTTTTCAATTACTTTTTTAATAATTGTGTTAACTCCGTTTTCAGTGTATATTTCAGCTTTTTTTTCGTTTAAATCATTAATTAGTTTAATAGTAATGCTTAAAACTTTAGGTTCTGGATAAATTATTTTTTCATAGTAGCCTTTAAAATTAACTTTTATGGGAAGTTTATAGTCTTTAATTTCAACTGAAAATTTTCCTTCCCAGTCGGCATTGAATTTAGTATTGTTGTAGGTAATTGCTGCAAAAGCAATAGGTACTTTTGAATCAAAGTCAATAATTTGTCCTTTAATTTTGGTTTGTGCCACAAAAATGTTGGTAATGAATAAGCACAAAAAAAGCCAAAAATATTTCATGAAGCGAGGGATTTTCTACAAATATATTCAAAATAAAAAATCCCGAGTGTTAATCGGGATTTAAAATTTATACTTTCATGATTTCGGCTTCTTTTACTGCCAAAACTTCTTCAATTTTCTTGATAAAAGAATCTGTTAATTTTTGAACATCTTCTTCTGCTTTCTTGCAAATATCTTCAGCAGTTCCGTTTTTTTCTTCTTTCTTGATGTCGGTATTAGCATCTTTTCTGTGATTTCTAATCCCAATTTTTGCTTCTTCCGCTTCGTGTTTTGCTTGTTTAACTAAATCACGTCTTCTTTCTTCTGTTAAGGCAGGAATATTGATGATAATGTTATCGCCATTATTCATTGGGTTTAATCCTAAATTAGCAATCATAATTGCTTTTTCAATAGGATGCAACATGTTTTTTTCCCAAGGCGTAACCGTTAAAGTTCTTGCATCGGGAGCATTAATATTTGCAACTTGAGATAATGGTGTTTGAGAGCCGTAATAGTCAACAAAAACACCACCTAACATTTGAGGAGATGCTTTACCTGCTCTAATATTTAAAAGTTCTTTTTCTAAATGCGCAACAGAACCAATCATAGCTTCTTTTGCACTGTCTAAAATAAAATTAATTTCTTCTGTCATTGTATTAATTTTTTAAATTCTTCAAATTCAATTTTCGAATTCTAAATTATATGGTAACTGTTGTTCCAATTGTTTGCCCTTCACATACTTTTAATAAATTACCATCTTTATTCATATCAAATACTATAATTGGTAATTTATTTTCTTGACTCAATGTAAAAGCGGTTGTATCCATTACATTTAATCCTTTAGCTAATACATCTTCAAACGAAATAAAGTCGAATTTAACAGCATCCGCATTTTTTTCTGGGTCAGAAGTGTATACTCCATCCACACGAGTTCCTTTTAAAATGACATCAGCACCTACTTCAATTCCTCTAAGAACTGCAGCAGTATCCGTTGTAAAGTATGGGTTTCCTGTACCTGCTCCAAAAATTACAATTCTTCCTTTTTCTAAATGGCGTGTTGCTCTTCTTTTAATGTAAGGCTCAGCAATTGCTTCAATTTTTAAGGCAGTTTGTAAGCGAGTTTGCATACCTGCTTCTTCTAAAGCACCTTGAAGTGCCATTCCATTAATAACGGTTGCTAGCATGCCCATGTAATCTCCTTGCACTCGGTCCATTCCGTTACTTGCACCAGCTACACCTCTAAAAATGTTTCCACCCCCAATAACGATAGCAATTTCTACACCTTTATCGTGAATTTGTTTTATTTCGGCAGCATACTCGGCTAAACGTTGTGGGTCAATACCATATTGTCTATCGCCCATTAAAGCTTCACCGCTTAATTTTAGAAGAATTCTTTTGTACTTCATCGTGTGTTGAATTATTTGTGGTGCAAATATAGTTAAATAGCTTTTTTTAAGAAAAAATGTTTTAACATTTATGTTGCTAAATTTTCAAATGATTTTTTTGCTTCGTGATATCCAATTTTAAAAATCAAATCCATTTTTGTTTTACTGGTTTCAAATGTGCTGTAATTAGCTAGTTCTTTAGGTTCAATCACTAAATCACATAGATTAAATTTTTGATAACTATTATTTGCCGACAACAAATCAAATGCTCTGCTGGTAACTGATTTTATGGATTTTAAATCTTTATTTTCAATATTTTGAATAGGACTAACGTAAACACCTAATAAAAAATCGCATTTCCCTTGTAAAACATCTGTTGGAAAATGATTCAAAATACCACCATCGCTAAATAAACAATTATTGATTTCATAAGGAGAAATAACTCCTGGAAACGACGAGGAAGCTAAAATTGCATCGGCTACTTTAGTATCTGAATTAAAAATTGTTAGTTCTCCTTTCACCAAATCAGTTGCCGTTATATAGGTTGGAATTTTTAGTTCACCAATTGTTGTTTCTCCAAAAACATCAACGAAATAATTTTTAAACGATTCCGAATCTACAATTCCCGCTTTTTTAAAGGTAAAATGTTTCCAATGAAAAAAGTAAATGGATTTGAAGAATTCTAATATTTCTTTTGGTGTTTTTCCAAAAGCATACAAACCTCCCACAATGGAACCTGCACTTGTTCCTGCAATACACGTTGGTTCAATTCCTTGTTCTGTCAAATATTGTAAAGCTCCAGCATGAGCAATTCCTTTAGAACCCCCACCTGATAATACAATTCCTATAGATTTAGATGTTAAATTCATGTGTAACATTTCTTACATATAATTATCAAAATTAGGCTTAAATTTGTCAAATAAAGTTAAGAAGATGATAAAAGCTATAAATGAAGCATTGGAAAATGGTTTTTCTTATGCCAATTACAGAAAAAAAGTTACAAGTTTAATTGCTGAAGGCAAATCTACAGGTCACACACAATCACCCGATTTGTTGCATTATTCTGAATTAAACGAAACTAGAATGAATCGTTTAGAAAAAACCATTACAATTTCTGAAGAGGTAAAAAATAAATTACAAAATTTAGATAAAAAGTATATTTGGTTAGTTTTAGCTGAGGGTTGGTGTGGTGATGCGGCTCAAATAGTTCCAGTGATTCATAAAATGGCTGAAGCGACGGATAAAGTAGAATTAAAAATTGCTTTACGCGATGATAATGATACTTTAATGCAACACTTTTTAACGAACGGCGGGAAAGCTATTCCGAAATTAATTGTTTTAGATGCAGCAACTTTGGAAGTAGTTGCCGATTGGGGCCCAAGACCTCATGGTGCAAAACAATTGATTTTAGACTACAAAGCAACTCACGGAGTGGTAGATGAAACGGCTAAAATTGAATTGCAAAAATGGTATTTACACGATAAAGGGATTTCGATTCAGAATGAAATTGTGGAAATGCATGAGCAAGTTTTAAGTTGATTTTTTTTTGGAACTCTGATTATAGAAGTTTAGGTAATTTTTAAAATTTCTTCAATCAGTGTTCCTAAATTGAAGTTTTATTGAATTGTTCCAATAATTTTTAACTTATCAGAAGTGGAAATTCCACCAGGGTTGCAACCAAGTTGACCTTCTGGGATTTCCATTTTTAGTTTTTCATAATAGTCAGCCCAAACATCGAAATACTCATTAGATTTTGGTGATTTAAACGTCATAGGATACAAATCAAATAATGGTTTTTTGTAAGCAAATAAAAAGGCATCGTAAATTAGTTCCGAACAGTAATATTTTCCATTATTGTACAAATATTCGTCATCATAAGGAACACCCACTTGTTGCAATGAAAACGTAATGGCTTCAGGAATATATTTTTGGTATTTACGTTTCAATCTTCCTACAAACATTTCTTCTGTGGTGTAGGTTTTAAAGGTTTCGTATGGAGTTACTTTCACTGCTTTTCCGGCAGCTTCAATCACAAAAATTGAATCGTTTTTGATGTAGACCATTCCTAAATGGCTAAAATCTTTTCCTTGATAACCTTCTGTTACTTCGTTTATTGCTTCGCAAAGTGGTCCGCAATTCATCGATTGAAATAAAATATCACCTGTTTTTAGTTTTACGTTTTGAGAGAAACCATAAAAAGTAAACAATAGTGAAAGAAAGATGATTTTTTTCATTTTAAAAAGATACTAAAGCTATGCCAAGACTTAAGCTTCCTTGACTATTATTGTTTAATTCAAATCCATAGGAAACCACTTCAATAAAAAGTTGCATATCATCGGCTTCTAAGTTTAATTTTATTCTTTTAAAAGTTCCAGATAAGTCGCCTCTTCCAAGCGCGAATGTATGCCCTAAACCAATATCAATTCCAATTCGAGTTTCTTCGGCGATTTTTGGCATAATTCTTAGGTTTAAAAATAAGGGAGCTACTACTAATTTTTCAGAAAGTTTCATTCCAATTCCTGAATGAATGCCATAACCAAAATTAGCATTGATGCCGTCAGGAACAAACCAACTGTTATTTGTTCTTCCATCGGGATAAATTTCTCCGTGATTTTTATTTCCTTGTAACGGAACAGAAATTTCAAATTGTGTAAATGTAATTTTATTCTTCGTTGGAATAGAATCAGAATCTTCTAGAGTATATTCTACCTGTCCAAAGGACAAGTTGAAAATAAATAAAATAAAAATTAGAATTTTATATTTCATCTAGAAGTGATTTTTCAAAATCATCTGGTGTAATTCCATTTTCAACCGAATAATCACCAATTTTAGTTCTACGAAGTGCCGATAAATGTCCACCTGATTGTAATGCTAAGCCAAAATCGAAAGCTAATGAACGAATGTATGTTCCTTTGCTACAAGTAACTCTAAAATCTACTTCAGGCAATTGAATTCGTGTGATTTCAAATTCGTGAATAGTTGTTTTTCTAGATTTAATTTCCACTTCCTCGCCTGCACGAGCATGTTCATACAAACGTTTTCCGTCTTTTTTAATGGCAGAAAAAACAGGTGGTTTTTGGTCGATTTCACCAATAAATTGTTTGGTGATTTCTAAAATTAAAGTGTCCGTAATATGTTCTGTTGGAAAAGTAGCGTCAATTTCGGTTTCTAAATCATAAGAAGGAGTAGTAGCGCCTAAAACGATAGTTCCAGTATATTCTTTGGCTTGCGCTTGAATTTCGGTAATGCTTTTGGTGAATTTTCCCGTACAAATAATTAATAAACCAGTTGCTAACGGATCTAAAGTTCCAGCGTGACCAATTTTAAATTTTTTTGGCAAATCGTATTTGCGTTTTAAAATGTATTTCAATTTATTCACCGCTTGAAAAGAACTCCATTTCAAAGGTTTATCAATTAAAAGAATTTTTCCTGCTAAAATTTCTTCGGCATTCATTAGATAATAGTTAATTTTTGAACGAAGAAATGAATGAGTAAAATAGCAATACCAGCTATAATTCTGTAATACCCAAAAATTTTAAATCCGTGTTTCGTTAAAAATCCAATGAATGATTTGATAGCGATTAAGGCTACGATAAATCCAACTACGTTACCAATAATTAATAAATTAATTTGGTCATCAGAAAGTACAAATCCATCTTTATAATAATCATACGATTTTTTCAAAGTTGCTCCTAACATAGTAGGAATCGCTAAGAAAAATGAAAATTCGGCAGCAGTAGTTCGTGATAATTTTTGTGTCATTCCACCAACAATGCTGGCGCCACTTCTCGAAACACCTGGAATCATAGCTAAACATTGGAACAAACCAATTTTAAAAGCAGTTAAATAGGAGATTTCAGTTCCTTCCGAATTGCCAAACCATTCGTCTACCTTCAATAATAAAAATCCTCCAATAATTAAAGAAATCGCAACTGTGATAGGATTTTCTAATAAACCGTCAATAAAATCACTTAATAATAATCCGAAAATTACCGCTGGAATAAAAGCAACGAGTAATTTAAAGTAAAAATCAAGCGATTGAAAAAAGCGTTTGAAATATAGAACGATTACTGAAAGTATAGTTCCTAATTGTATTACTATGGTAAAAAGTTTTGTAAAATCATCACTAGCAATTCCAAAAAAGGAAGAAGCAATAATCATATGGCCGGTTGAAGAAACAGGTAAAAATTCGGTTATTCCTTCAATTATAGCAAGAATAATAGCTTGTAAAATATTCATAGATATTATTTCTTCGGATTTTTCAAAATCGAATAAATAGTAATTCCAAATCCAAGTAACACTACCGTTGGTGCCAATCGGATTCTTCTAAAACTAAATAATTCTTCGCCATTAAAAACGTTAGGATCTTCGCTTCCTCCACCGCTCATTAAAAGAAATCCAATTCCAATTACAGCTAATCCTACTAAAAGAATTTTGTAGTTTACTTTATCAAAAAGAAATTCGGGTTTGTTGTTATTTTCCATACTATAAATTTTTTAAATCAATGAACATTTACTGCTGAACACTGATTACTAATAAAGATCGTCTGTTTTTAAATTTAAGAAGCGTTGTGTGGCAAAAAAAGTACTAATCGATGTGATGATAATTCCAATGGCTAGCACCCCAAAAATTACAATTCCTATAGAAACATAATCTTTTGCAATTCCTAAACTTGGAAATAATCCATCCACATAAACTACTAAAAATAGTAATCCTATAATGGCTAAACCAGAACCTATTAATCCTAATTTGATACTTCTCCAAATGAATGGTTTTCTAATGAATGATTTTGTAGCTCCTACCATTTGCATGGTTTTGATAGTAAATCGGTGTGAATAAACAGAAAGACGTAACGAACTATTAATTAATAACATTGCAACTATAGTTAGAATAGAGCTAATAGCTAAAATCCAAAAACTTATTTTTGAAACATTATTATTAACCATGTCTACTAATTCTTTGTCATAAATAATTTCAGTAACCATTTCGTTTTTACGAATGTTGCGTTCTATTTTTTGAATACTATCTGCAATTACATAATCCCCTTTTAAGTGAATATCAAATGAATTTTGCAACGGATTAAATCCTAAAAACTCCATAAAATCTTTCCCTACAATATCCACATTATTTTTTGCAGCGCTGTCTTTGTGAACAAAAGCGTAGTCTTTAATATACTTTGCGTTTTTTAATTCAGTATCAAAATTACTAATGACAGAATCACTAGCATCATTATTGAAGAAAACGGTCATTGGTATGTTTTCTTTGAAATCATTCGTTATCTTTTTAGAATTAATTACAAAAAGGCCTAAAGCTCCTAAAAGAAATAATACTAAAAAGATACTTAAAACTACCGAAAAGTAAGACGAGATTAAACGTCGCTTGTTGTAATTTTCAAAAGATGATGCCATAAAAATGTATTTAAGCCGTAAAAATAGTAAAGAAATTTTGTTTACATAGAATATAACAACAAAGTTTTAACTTTAGTATTATAAAATGTATTTTTGCAACGAAAAAAATAGTGGTCAGTCACAGTCGCAGTCATCAGTTGTTCATATTGAGACTGAAAACTGAGACTGAAAACTGAGACTGAAAACAAAAACATGAAATACCACCACGAAAAAATCGAAGCCAAATGGCAACAATATTGGGCAGAAAATCAAACTTTTGCTGCATCAAATAACAGCGAAAAACCAAAATACTATGTATTAGACATGTTTCCTTATCCTTCTGGAGCTGGGTTGCACGTTGGGCATCCGCTAGGTTACATTGCTTCTGATATTGTCGCAAGATATAAAAGACATCAAGGCTTTAATGTGTTGCATCCACAAGGTTACGATTCATTTGGTTTGCCAGCCGAACAATATGCGATTCAAACAGGACAACATCCTGCAGATACAACTCGAATGAATATCGAAGGTGGTATAGATAAATCGGGAAATACCATTCAAGGCTACAGAAATCAGTTGGATAGAATTGGTTTCTCGTTTGATTGGAGTCGTGAAGTGCGAACTTCAAATCCAGATTATTACAAGCATACACAGTGGATTTTCATCCAATTATTTGAATCTTGGTACAATAAAACTACCGATAAGGCAGAAAGCATTTGTACGTTAATGCAAGAATTTGATAAAAACGGAAATGCCAATGTAAATGCTGTTTGTGATGATAATATTGCACCATTTTCAGCTGAAGATTGGAAATCATTTTCATCGTCAGCACAACAAAAAATACTTTTACAATATAGATTAACCTACTTAGCTGAGACCGAAGTAAACTGGTGTGCCGCTTTAGGAACCGTTTTAGCGAATGACGAAATTGTAAACGGCGTTTCAGAACGTGGTGGACATCCAGTAGTTCGCAAGAAAATGACACAATGGAGCATGCGAATTTCTGCTTACGCGGAACGTTTATTACAAGGTTTAAACGAAATCGATTGGAGTGAATCGATCAAAGAATCACAACGTAATTGGATTGGAAAATCAGTTGGAGCCATGGTTTCTTTCAAAGTTCTTCCAGCTTCCAGCACCCAGCTTCCAGCAACAATCGATGTGTTTACAACTCGTCCTGATACCATTTTCGGAGTTACATTTATGACATTAGCTCCAGAACACGAATTAGTTTCTCAAATTACCACTCCAGAACAAAAAGCTGAGGTGGAAGCTTATGTAGAAGCAACAGCAAAACGTTCAGAACGTGAAAGAATGGCAGATGTTAAAACCATTTCAGGAGTTTTCACTGGTGCGTATGCTGAACATCCATTTACAAAAGAACCAATTCCTGTTTGGATTGGCGATTACGTTTTAGCCGGTTACGGAACAGGAGCGGTTATGGCGGTTCCATGTGGAGATGAACGTGATTATGCTTTCGCGAATTTCTTCAAAGGAACTAACGGAATGCCAGCAATTAAAAACATTTTCAACCAAGATATTTCAGAAGCAGCTTTTGGAGAAAAAACTGGTTTCGAATTAGTAAATTCTGATTTCTTAAACGGATTAGATTACAAATCTGGGACAAAGAAAATCATCGAAGAATTAGAAAAAATCGGTGCAGGAAATGCGAAAGTAAATTACCGTTTACGTGATGCGGTTTTCTCTCGCCAAAGATATTGGGGTGAACCTTTTCCAGTATATTATGTGAATGGTTTACCACAAATGATTGACAAAAAACACTTGCCAATCGTTCTTCCAGAAGTAGAAAAATACTTACCAACCGAAGACGGTCAACCACCATTAGGAAACGCAACCGTTTGGGCATGGGATAGTGTGCAGTGTGCAGTGGTTAGTAATCAGTTAATAGATAACGTAAATGTTTTCCCATTAGAGTTGAACACGATGCCAGGTTGGGCGGGTTCTTCTTGGTATTGGATGCGTTACATGGATGCCCACAACACAGAAGAGTTTGCAAACGAAGAAGCACTTAAATATTGGGAAAATGTAGATTTATACATTGGTGGAAGCGAGCACGCAACCGGACATTTATTATATTCTCGTTTTTGGAATAAGTTCTTAAAAGATAGAGGTTATGCTCCAACCGAGGAGCCATTCAAGAAATTGATTAATCAGGGAATGATTTTGGGAATGAGTGCTTATGCTTTTGTGTTATCAAAGAATTTTAGTTTGGTGATTGAAGATGAAAATACCTTAGATAAGGAAAAGCACAATGATAAATTTAGGTCTTTAGTCAATGAAGTTACAAAAGAGCATTACATTAGTGAAGATTTGTATGAAAAAATAAGGAATAATAATTTTAACAATAATGAAGTTGAAGT
This sequence comes from Flavobacterium sp., assembly GCA_044371865.1. Taxonomy (GTDB): domain Bacteria; phylum Bacteroidota; class Bacteroidia; order Flavobacteriales; family Flavobacteriaceae; genus Flavobacterium. The sequence continues at coordinate 6,145 of JBILST010000018.1, read as the reverse complement.
TTTCAATAAATATGATTTGGAATTTGAAGAATTAGTAAGAAAATTAAAAATAAATGCTAGTATTTCTTCAGTAAATAATGAAAGTGTTAGAAAAATTCATGTTCCAGTTCAATTTGTAGATTCTTCTAATAAATTAAATTTCGAAGAATTTAAAAAATGGAGAAATAATGAAAATTTACTTCAAAATTATAGCTATCCGAAAGATTATATTGTATCTCGTGAAGTAGAAAAAATGTCGAAATCGAAATACAATGTAGTTTCGCCAGATGATATTTGTGAAGAATACGGAGCTGATACGTTGCGTTTATACGAAATGTTTTTAGGACCATTAGAGCAATCTAAACCTTGGAACACAGCAGGAATTACTGGTGTTTCTGGTTTCTTGAAAAAATTATGGCGTTTATATTTTGATGACAATGGTTCCGTAATTGTAAACGACGAACCAACAGCAGAAATGTACAAATCGTTACACAAAACCATTAAAAAAGTAACGGAAGACATCGAGAATTTCTCATTTAACACGTCGGTTTCTCAATTCATGATTTGCGTAAATGAATTACAACAATTAAAATGTAATCACAGAGCGATTTTAGAACCATTAGCTATTTTAGTTTCGCCTTATGCACCACATATCGCGGAAGAATTATGGAGCGCTTTAGGTCAAGAATCCCGAAACTTCGGGACTATTGCAACAGTTGCTTTTCCAAAATTTGAAGAGAAATATTTAGTTGAATCTGAAAAAGAATACCCAGTTTCATTCAATGGAAAAATGCGTTTCACCATTAAATTACCATTGGATTTAACTAAAGAGCAAATTCAAGAAATTGTTCTAGCAGATGAAAGAACCATTGCGCAATTAGCAGGAAATACACCTAAAAACATTATTATCGTTCCAGGTAAGATTATTAATTTGGTGGGATAATTTATGGAATTAGTGCAGGAACAAAACAAAACAAAGGGTTTAAAATTTTATTCTCAAAGAGCTATTGGAATTGCTACTTTTTTTGGCGGACCATTAGCTGCTTGTTATTTAGTGAGAGAGAATTATTTGGTATTAAACAAGCCAGACGAAGCTAAAAAAGCTTTGTTGTATGGTTTGTTAGCTACCGTTGCAGTTTTGGGTTTTATACTTTTGACGCCTGAAGATGTAATGGAAAAAATTCCTAATCAAATTTTTCCACTTATTTACACAGCTGTCATTTATTACGTTGTAGAAAGTACTCAAGGCGAAACACTAAAATTGCATGAAAAGTTTGGAAATGAATTTATTTCGGGTTGGAAAGCTGCTTTAGTTGGTTTTATTGCGATGTTGATTTTTCTTTCTGTAATTTTTGGATATGCTTTTCTCTTTGATAAAGATGAAAATATAGAATTGTATGATGCAAAAATGGAGGTTTTTTCAAAAAACGAAACAGAATCTTTAGAGTTTTATAAATTTATTTCTATTGAAGATAAAGGCAAGCTTATAAATAGATTAGATAATGAAGTAATTCCAAAATGGAATCAGAATATTGAAATTGTTAAGCAGGTAATGACAATTAAGGAAATGCCAGCTGAAGTAGTTGAACAAAATAAAATATTATTGGAGTATTCAGAATTGAGGCTTGAAGCTTTTAAAATATTGAAGAAAGCAATTTCAGAAGAAACAAATATTTATGATAAAGAGTTGGATGTAATTCATTCCAAAATGGATCAGGAGTTAAAAAAACTTAATAATTAATTTTAAATCCCAAACCTAAAGTTTGGGATTTTTTGTAACATTTTTCAATTTTTACGTATAAGTAATAAATCAAGATGTCAAAATGTCATTTTTGTATTTTGGCTTGTAATTTGATATAATTTTAGTAACTTTAATTTTTAAAATATATAGATATGTTTGACTTAGGTTCTATGATAATTGGAGGAGTTGTGATGTTGGTAAGCTGGTTGGTTTCAAATCGCTTACAGTCTAAATTTGATTATTACTCAAAAGTGCATTTAAGAAATGGAATGAGTGGTGCTGAAATTGCTGAGAAAATGTTAGCAGATCACGGTATTCATGATGTAAAAGTAATTTCTACTCCAGGAAGATTAACTGATCACTACAATCCTGCAGATAAAACAGTAAATTTATCAGAAGCAGTTTATAATCAAAGAAATGCAGCAGCGGCTGCCGTAGCAGCACATGAATGTGGTCATGCGGTACAACACGCTCAAGCTTATAGTTGGTTAACAATGCGTTCTAAGATGGTGCCAATGGTTCAAATTTCATCTTCATTAGTCCAATGGGTATTAATAGGTGGTATTTTAATGATTAATACTTTTCCATCTTTATTGTTAATTGGAATTGTTTTATTTGCGGTAACCACTTTGTTTTCAATTGTTACACTTCCAGTAGAATATGATGCAAGTAATAGAGCATTAGCTTGGTTAAAAAATAAAAACATGGTGAGCCAACAAGAATATGCGGGTGCCGAAGATTCATTAAAATGGGCAGCTCGTACATATTTAGTTGCAGCAATTGGCTCTATTGCTACTTTATTGTACTACGTAATGCGTTATGTTGGTGCAAGTAGAGATTAATTTCTGAAATTATATAAAAGCAAAATCCGTCAGATGCAAGTTTGACGGATTTTGTTTTTGTACTTCCAACTTTGTACTTCGTACCTACAATTGAATTTGTCTTTCTATTTGCTGTTCCAACGAAATGTATGTTTCCGTTCTTGAAACGCCATCAATGGGTTGGATTTTCTTGTTGAGCAATTGCATCAAGTGTTCGTTATCTCTACAAATCAGTTTGATTAAAATGCTCCAATTTCCAGTGGTATAATGACATTCTAATACTTCTGGAATTTTCTTCAATTCTTTCACCACTTCGGGATTACTCGATGCTTTTTCTAAATAAATTCCGATGAAAGCCATCGTGCTATAACCTAAAACTTTCGTGTCTACAATAAACTTCGAACCTGAAATCACTCCCGCTTGTTCTAGTTTTCGCAAACGTTGATGAATCGCAGCGCCAGAAATTCCAATTTTATTAGCAATTTGTAAGATAGGTTTACGCGCATCTTCCATTAAATCACGGAGAATTTCTTTGTCGATTCCGTCGATTTCAATCTGTAAGTGATTTATCTTCATTTTCAATTGATTTGAAAGTAAAAATACAAAATCGATTTCAAACAAAATAAAAAAATCCGAAACCAATTACGATTTCGGATTTATATAAATCTTGAATGGATGATTAATTTTTTACATTTAATGGATTATAACCCAAATAAGGAACTTCCATTTCGTTAAAAATTACGCCATAACTTTCCAATTCTTTTAATATTGGAGTGTATACTTCTTTTGTAATAGGTAATTGTACGCCTGGAGTTGTAATTTCTTTATTTAAGATTTTTAATGTAGCTATAGCGACCGGTAATCCAACCGTTTTTGCCATTGAAGTATATGTTTGATCATCGCCAATGCAAACCATTGTGGAATCAATTTGTTTTTTCTCGCCATTTAATTCGTAGCCAAACTTATGATACATTACAATCATATCTTTATCATTGGGTTGTAACGCCCATTTTTCGGCTAATATTTTTTCTAGAATTTGAGCTGGTGTTGCTTTGATTAATTCCACTTTTTTATCAGGATTAAACAAATCTAATTCTACTAACTTATCCCAAATAACATCGTCTTGATCTATTTTTTGAATGGCTCGTAATTTAATTTCTACGGTATCGGTTGGGTGATAAGGTAAAAAAGAATTCGTAAATTCACGATAAGACATTTCTTCTGAATTGTCAATTGTATAGGAATCATCAGTCATTCCAAGTTGTACTAAAATATCCCAAGCTCTTGAATATCCTACTCTTCTAATCGTTCCGCGATAACAAGTCAAAGCGTCGTCTAAGCCATAAACACTTCTGTATTTTAGCGAATCTCTGTTGGCATAAGCTTCAAATCTTCCGTAACCTTCAACTTCTAAAAATTCAGTTCTTCTGAATAATTTTGAATAAGGAATGTATTTGTAATTTCCTTCTTGTATAAATTTTGCTGCACCACCTTGACCGGCTAATACAACATTTCTTGGATTCCAAGTAAATTTATAATTCCACAAGTTGGTATCGCTTTCTGGGGCAACTAAACCACCACAGAATGATTCAAATAAAATGATATTTCCGCCTTTTTCGCGAATTTCATCTAATACTTTCATCGCACTCATGTGGTCAATTCCTGGATCAAGTCCAATTTCGTTCATGAAAACTAAGCCATTTTTTTTAGCAGCTTCGTCTAGTTCCTGCATTGCTGGACTAATATAAGAGGCTGTAACCATGTGCTTTTTATAGGCAATACAATCTTTTGCAATTTCTAAATGCAAATGTGCAGGTAACATAGAAACAACAATATCTGCTTTCTGAATTTCAGCTTTACGTTGGGCTTCATTAAAAATGTCAAAGCCTAAGGCTGTAGCATTTTTGTGATTATTTGTTTTTTGTTTTGCTAATTCTTCTGATAAATCACCAATGGTAACATGAAGGTTTTCTTTTTCTGAATTTTCTAAAAGGTATTTTATGAGCGATGAAGCAGATCTTCCTGCTCCAATAACTAAAATATGTCTCATCTTTTGAAGTGTTGTAAAATATCACACGAAGATAGTAAAATGTTATATTTATAAAAATTAATTCTTTATTTTATGTCATAATTTAACATAAAAAGATTTGTTATCTTTGGTCTCAAATTTATCAAAATGGACAAAAAAATTCTTTTAGCTGCTGCTTTTTTAGGCATTACAGCAATCGTTTTAGGTGCTTTTGGAGCGCATGCTTTAAAAAAAGTACTTTCTGTAGAGCAATTACAATCTTTTGAAGTGGGTGTTCGTTATCAAATGTATCATGCGCTGTTCTTATTGTTTATTGGTGTTTTTGCTTTTTTAAATGAAAAGGAACGTTTGCTGATTTTTTGGTTAACAATTTTAGGAGTCCTATTTTTTTCGGGTTCAATTTATTTATTGGCTACAAATGGTATTACAAATTTAAAGACTAAATTTTTGGGACCAGTTACTCCTATAGGAGGTTTGTTACTAATATCGGCTTGGGGTTATCTTTTTTATGCGATTTTTAGTAAAAAACAATAATTTAAAACGCTATCTGAAATTAAATTTATAATTTTGCACTTTATTAAAACACAACATAACAAACTAATTATGGATACTAATAATCAAATTACGAAATCGATTTCGTTAGAAAAATACGGAATTGTTGATGTATCAGAAATAATCTACAATCCTTCATATGAGTTTTTATATAATGAGGAATTAAATACTGCATTAGTAGGTTTTGAAAGAGGTCAATTATCAGAGCTTGGTGCTGTTAATGTAATGACAGGTGAATTTACAGGTCGTTCTCCTAAAGATAAATACATTGTTAAAGATAGTGTTACAGAAAATACAATTTGGTGGAATTCGGATAAAGCTGCAAATGATAACAAGCCAATCTCACAAGATACTTGGAATGCTTTAAAAGAAACTACAGTAAAGCAATTATCAAATAAAAAATTATACGTTGTTGACGCTTTTTGTGGTGCAAACGAAAATACAAGATTGAAAGTTCGTTTCATCATGGAAGTAGCATGGCAAGCACATTTTGTAAAAAACATGTTTATTCGTCCAACAGATGCAGAATTAGAAAACTTTGGTGAACCAGATTTCATTGTAATGAATGGTTCAAAAACAAGTTTCAAAGATTATGCAGCTCATGGATTAAATTCTGAAGTATATGTAGCATTCAACTTAACTGAGAAAATCCAATTGATTGGAGGAACTTGGTACGGTGGAGAAATGAAAAAAGGATTGTTCTCTATGATGAACTATTACTTACCATTACAAGGAATTGCTTCTATGCACTGTTCGGCTAACAAAGGAAAAGATGGCGATGTTGCTGTATTTTTCGGATTATCTGGAACAGGAAAAACTACTTTATCTACCGATCCAAAACGTGAATTAATTGGAGACGACGAACACGGATGGGATAATGATGGTGTTTTCAACTTTGAAGGTGGATGTTATGCAAAAACTATCGATTTAAGTAAAGAAAACGAACCAGACATCTTCGGAGCTATCAAAAAAGATGCATTATTAGAAAACGTAACAGTTGATGCTAATGGTGTAATAGATTTC